>CAVFAM010000337.1:0-4647 GCA_963620375.1 Bacteroidaceae bacterium | reverse complement strand
CACAATAACAGGCGCAGTAAACGATATTGAGGGAGCTTCAGCTCAGGTTGACCTCAAGAAGAAAACCGTTACAGTTTCCTGCGACAGGGACGTGGATATACAGGTCATTAAGGATGCTATTACAGGAAAAGGATATGAAGTTAAAGAAAAGTCTTGACAAAGTGGTTAGAATAGACTAACCTATATTTGAAGTTAGTTGCAACTAACGGAGAATGGAGGGAAAATCATGGATAAGATTTATGTAATTTTTTGGACACAGAGTGGAAATACAGGAGCGATGGCAAACGCTGTAGGCGATGGAGCCAAGGAAGCTGGCAAAGAGGTAGTTTTCCTCTCACCATCAGAGGTTAACATTAATGATATAAAGGATTTACCAGGATTTGCAATGGGCTGCCCAGCCATGGGTGCTGAGGTCCTTGAGGAGAGTGAGATGGAGCCTTTCGTAGAAGAGGTCGAGTCTTTTGTATCAGGCAAGAAGCTTGCTTTATTCGGTTCATACGGCTGGGGCGATGGCCAGTGGATGAGAGACTGGGTTGACAGAATGACAGGAGCAGGCGCTACCGTTATAGGCGGCGAGGGTGTAATCGCTCAGGAAGCTCCAGATGATGATGCAATCGCAAGCTGTAAGGCTCTTGGAAAAGCTCTTGCCGAGCTGTAAGCCTATGGGTTTTGAGGAAAGCTTAATCAGAAATGCAGCCCCAACCCTTGCTGGCATAAAGGTTGCAAATTTATATAACTACTCATTTAAAAATCCCAAGGAGTGCAGGGAGTCCATAGACAAACTGAACCGCAGGATGAACAGCAAGGGTATATACATCGAGCTGTTTAAAAATGTTGATGACTTTTACTTAATCTATGTGTACAGGAAATCACTGCTCACAAAGGAGCTTGAGAGGGCTGATGTGAAGGATTTTCTGACAGGATATGGCTATGAAAATAGCATGAATATCACAGAATGTGTGGAGAGGCTTAAGGAGAGAATTAACTCTCAGGAATGTTTCCCACACGAAATTGGAGTCTTTTTAGGCTATCCCCTCCCTGACGTGAAATCATTTATCGAGAAAAAAGGTCAGGACTGCATAGCATGTGGGGAATGGAAGGTATACCATAATGAACAGGAGGCGATGTGTCTGTTTTGCAAGCTTAAGCATTGCAAGGAGATATATATCAAAGTATATGGCACAGGCAGAAGTATCTATGATATGACAGTCAGTGCGTAATCAATCGACAACATCGGGAATAGATGTTATAATTTGGGGAAGTAGTTAAAAACTTCCCAATGCCATAGTAATTTACTAAAATTTCAATAATATAATAATGATCGCAAAGGGAATGGTTCGTGTAGAAATACGGGACTGTTCTTTTTGTTTATAGGGGTAGTTTGCTGAAACTTCCCACATGTTAGTTTGTGCTAATCTCCTGATATACAGTTGTTTTGCTGAAAAAATATGAAGTTAGCTGCGGGTATGAATCGTGGATAGTGTACTTAAATTTGGATAGTTAAAGTCGTTGCGTAGATTGATGGAACCCCGCAGCAGTTCATATTTTCTTCAGCAAAACAACTGTATATCATCCGATTATCGAAGGTTATTATGTGGGAAGTATGGGAACTATATACAATAAATGCAATACACTTGGGAAAATATCAGGAGGTAAATAAGATGAACGCAGAGAAAATAAAAGAGGAAGCTATACAGCTTAAGGATACAATCATAGCAGACAGACGCTATCTGCACACCCATCCAGAGACAGGCTTTGATTTGACAGAAACAAAGGCATATGTCAAAAAAGAGTTGATAAGTATGGGCTATGAGCCAATAGAGTGTGGAAAAGCAGGGCTTGTAGTAAATGCAGGAGGGAAAAAGCCTGGAAAGGTATTCCTCATCAGGGGAGATATGGACGCACTTCCAATCAGGGAAGAGGCTGACGTGGACTTCGCATCAGACAGTGGCCGTATGCATGCCTGCGGACATGATATGCACACCTCCATGCTTTTAGGAGCAGCGAGAATTTTAAAGCAGCATGAGGACGAAATCCAGGGAACCATAAAGCTTATGTTCCAGCCGGCAGAGGAAATCTTTGAAGGCTCCCATGACATGATAGAGGCAGGAGTGCTCAAAAATCCGGATGTGGACGCAGCACTTATGATACATGTTATGGCTGGCATGCCATTTGAAGCAGGCACAGTAATCGTATCAGCACCAGGAGTCAGCGCACCGGCAGCAGATTATTTTGACATAAAGGTACAGGGCAAGGGCTGTCATGGTTCCATGCCAAACACAGGAGTAGACCCATTAAATGCAGCAGCCCATATCCTCATAGCCCTTGAGGAAATCAATGCCAGAGAGCTTGCCATGTCAGACCAGGCAGTGCTCACAATCGGCACAATGAACGCAGGAGTAGCTGCAAATGTCATACCAGACACAGTAAACATGGGCGGCAGCATCCGTACCTTTGACGAGGAGACAAGAGCCTTTATCAAGGAGCGAATGACAGAAATCGCAGAAGGAATAGCCAAAAGCTTCAGGGCAGAGGCAGAGGTCACATTCGGAAGCGGCTGCCCTACGCTTGTAAACGATAAAGACCTGTCAGTAAATGCAGAAAAATATGTAAAAGAGCTCTTGGGAGCCCAGAGAACCTTCTCAGTAGCCCAGCTTGCAGCCATGAGCACAGGGAAGCAGTCCTCAAAATCAGCAGGCTCAGAGGATTTTGCCTATGTAAGCCATGAGGTACCGTCAATAATGCTCGCCCTTGCAGCAGGACAGCCAGAAAAAGGCTACCGTTACCCACAACATCACCCAATGGTAAAATTTGACGAGGAAGCACTGACAAGTGGAAGCGCAGTATATGCCTACACAGCAATGCGCTGGCTGGAGGAGCATAAATAATGTTTTTTATGATGGGAATAACTGATGGAAGAAAGGACTTTGACTTCAATCAGCAGATAATATGCAGCCAATGTGGCAGGTACGGCAGATACCAGGTCTATATGACCTATATGGTACTGTCCCTCTTTTTCATCCCCTGCTTCAAGTGGAACAAGAGATACTATGTGCAGACCAGCTGCTGTAATACAACATATGAGCTGGACCCAGAGATAGGCAGGAAAATCGCCCGAGGCGAGGACGTCGAGATACAGCCAGAGCATCTGACAAAATTAAATAGAGGTGGCTATAACAACGGCTATAGCAACAGCTATAAGCGATGCAGTAACTGTGGCTATGAAACCACAGAAGACTTTGAGTACTGCCCGAAATGCGGACATGAGTTTCCGAGATATTAATTAACAAATCGCATATTGACATATGAACATATGCAGGACATGCGTAATTTTGTAATGCGTATGAAGATACGTAGGATTTGCTGGGCATATGTGTACATCATACACATAGAATTTGTCAGGCGCATGTGTATGTAAGATGTATGAGTACGCCATCTATATATGACATGTAAGGTGTGGGAATAGTTCATACATGTAGGATTTGTAAGGCATGTGAAAATAAGCCATACCAGCAGGATTTGCCATGCGCATGTGTACGTCATACATGTAGGCTTAGTCAGATATGTGAGAAATAAGTCAGATGCGCAAGTCCCCGCCAGCGAGCGAGCCCAGCGATGAGAGCACACCGAGCACATATAACCAAGCAGAAGAAGCAGACAAGCTATAATACGATAACCCAAACCTCCCACTCAAAAGTCTGCGTTGACCGGAGGGCGTACAGTTGTTTTTCAGAACAAAATATGAACTGCCGTGGGTTTCTATAAAGCAGGAAACGGATGTAACCAACCAAATTTATACACCCTATCCACGATACGTTCCCACGGTTGACTTCATATTTTTTCTGGAAAATACACTGTACGCCCTCCGGTCTTCACACCCCTCAAGTGGGAGGTTTGCGAAACTACTCGCTTATATGGTGCTCCCGCATAAACTCCCCAATCTTCTTGTCTGCCCCCAGAATATGATTAGACAGCCAGCTAAGCAAGAACTGAATCAAATCCAGCAGATACTCCTGCTGGTTATCATCCATATCATCAAGCTCTGACAAATTAATTCCCACAAGACGCTCAACAAAAGCAGAGTGAGCCTTCATCTGGGCTTCAAGCTCAGGATAGCCAATACGCTCCATAAGCTCTTCCTCATCATGGAAGTGAACCTGGGTATACTCTCTAAGCTCAGAGAGCAGGCGCATGATTTCATCATATTTATCATGGATAAAACGGTCATGTATTAAATCATTTGTATCACTTATGATTTCAAAAAGTCTGCGGTGCTCATCATCAACCAGGGCGATGCCTGTCTTGTACTTATCAGTGAACTCAAAGACATTTTCAGACTTATCTTCAATAGGAAGCATCTTGCCAATCAGCATATCGCTTGACAGTATATGGTGGTAGAGCCAGTGAACCAGATAGGTGAGCAGCTCATTTAATGATTTCTTGGCAGCCCTTGGAGAAGAATCATCCAGCTTAAAGCCGTCTATTTTGGCAGCAAAGGCAGCATGCTCTTTTTTCTGCATGGCAAGCTCAGGGTCTTTTATGCTCTCCATATAGGCTTCCTCGTGGGCGAAATGGGTGTTAGCATAATCCTTTAATGAAGATATGAGATTTTTGGCAACAGGGGTCACATCCTCAGTCTCCTCAACC
>CAVFAM010000336.1:5286-6561 GCA_963620375.1 Bacteroidaceae bacterium | reverse complement strand
ATCCAGTAATGGGGCATGATTCAAAAAATCACACCCCAACACTTGACTTAGAGCCTTAAAAAGGGAATAGTTCCATCTTCATCTTTGAACTATTCCCTACTATCCATGAAGTTTTGTCACTAATATATGCTATAAGTATACAACAGCATGGATGATTTGTCGATTTGCATTTAGCTGCAAAATACTTTTATTCTGCGTTTTCAATCTCCGCCTTATATTTTTCAAGTATAAGCCTCTGGATATTATCTCTGGTGGAAGAGTTAATAGGATGTGCTATATCCCTGTACTCTCCGTCATTTGCCTTTCTGCTAGGCATTGCGATAAACAATCCCTTCTCCCCTTCAATCACCTTAATGTCATGAACTACAAATTCATCATCAATTGTGATTGAAACAACAGCTTTCATTTTTCCTTCCTTGTCAACTTTTCTGATTCGTACATCTGTTATCTGCATGTCAAGTCCCCCTCAAGTGTTATTAAATTAAGAATCTTTCGTTCTTTTCAGAAACAATTTTTATCTCACCTTCACCGCAATAATATGAATTTGGCTTAAGTGTTCCCCTGCTTTCCACAATGCAGTTCTCTACATGGGTGTTGTCCCCGATATAGACATCATTTAAAATGATAGAATTCTTTATCACACAATTCTTTCCGATGAATGCCTGCTTGAATAATACGGAATTTTCAACCTTACTGTTTATGATACAGCCACTTGCCACCAGACTGTTGGTGACATCTGATTCCGAGTTAAACTTAGCCGGTGGTAAATCATCCACCTTTGAATATACCTTTGGCTCCTGTCTGAAAAAGTAATCTCTCACTTCAGGCTTAAGGAAGTCCATATTTGTCCTGAAGTAATCATTTACATCTGCAATGTTGCTCCAATATGAATTCATCTTGTAGCCGTATATTTTCTTGACATTTCTGTATCGTATAAGGATGTCACTTACCAAGTCGTATCTTGACTCCTCTGCGGCTTTTTCCAGCAGCTCTATAAGCAGACGCCTTCTTACGACATAAATTCCTGTAGAGATTGTATTGGACTGTGCAAGCAGTGGCTTTTCTTCAAACTCCACTATTCTTGAGTCCTCATTCATCTTTACCACGCCAAATCTGCTCACGTCCTCGTTTGGCATCATATCCTTGCATACAACTGTTATATCAGCCTTTTTCTCAATATGGTAATCAAGAACTGCATTAAAATCCAGCTTGTATATACAGTCACCGCTTGATATTACCACATATGGCTCATGCCTTCTCTTTAAAAAGTCCAGA
>CAVFAM010000336.1:0-5276 GCA_963620375.1 Bacteroidaceae bacterium | reverse complement strand
TAGCATCTGCTGTTCCCCTGTACCAGTCACTGTTTTCTGCTGTCACTGTAGGTGTAAACAGATACAGACCTCCCTGCTTTCTGCCAAAATTCCACCATTTAGATGAGCTTAAATGCTCATTTAATGACCTTGAATTGTACTGTGTCAGCACTGCCACCGTCTGTATACGGGAATTGCTCATGCTTGATAATGCAAAATCAATACTCCTGAATGCTCCACCAACTGGCATTGCTGCAATCGCACGCTTTCTTGACAGCTCCTTCATCCTCTTGCTGTTTCCACCAGCCAAAATAATACCTATTGCCTTCATTTTCCGTCACCTGCCTTAATGATTACCTGACCGCTTGCCAGTTCCCCATTTGGATAATCCTCATGTACTGTAATTCCAGAAATTGCAGTATTTTTTCCAATCCTTACATTATCCGGCACCACAGTATCTTCTCCTACTGTAACCAGCCCAAATGAATATATGCTTTCATTAAGAACATTTGGAGCTTCTTCCCCAACTCCAAGCACTGCGCCTTCTCCAATCCTGCTGTTCTCAGCTATGATTGATTTGTCTATGGTACATCTGTCACCGATTACTGCATCACGCATGATGATAGAATCCCTGATTACTGCCCCCTTACCAATCTTAACATTTGAACCAATTACTGAGTTCTGCACATAACCATAGTTTTCCGTTCCTTCCCCGATTATGCTTCTCTCGCTATGTCCCTCAGATGATACATACAAAGGCTCTATTGTATCGCTCTTAGTGTAAATCTTCCAATACTCCTCATAGAGGTTAAACTCAGGAATCAAATCAATAAGCTCCATATTTGCTTCCCAGTATGAGCCAAGGGTTCCTACGTCCTTCCAATAGCCATTGAACTCATACGCAAACAGTCTCTTATTATTCTCAAAGCAATAAGGTATAATGTGCTTTCCAAAGTCACAGCTCTGCACATCCTTCATCGCTATAAGAGCATCCCTTAAAACCGGCCATGAGAATATGTAAATGCCCATTGATGCCAGATTGCTTCTAGGCTTTTCAGGCTTCTCCTCAAAATCCGTAATCCTCTTGTCATCATCAGCTATCACAATTCCAAATCTGCTTGCTTCCTCCATTGAAACCGGCATAGTTGCAATTGTCACATCAGCATTGTTCTCCTTATGGAAATCAAGCATCACCTCATAATCCATCTTATAGATATGGTCTCCTGACAATATCAGCACATAATCCGGATTGTAGCTTTCCATGTATCTTAGATTCTGATAAATTGCATTAGCTGTTCCTGTGTACCACTCGCTGTTATTGCTCCTCTCGTAAGGAGGAAGTACTGTTACGCCACCATTATTGCGGTCTAAATCCCAAGGAATACCAATTCCTATATGTGAATTTAATCTAAGTGGCTGATACTGTGTCAGAACACCTACAGTGTCAATTCCTGAATTGATACAATTGCTGAGAGGGAAATCGATTATCCTGTATTTTCCTCCAAATGCAACTGCTGGTTTTGCCACGTCTGCTGTCAGAACTCCAAGTCTGCTGCCTTGACCACCTGCTAATAGCATGGCTATCATTTCTTTTTTAATCACGTTATCACTCCCTGTCTGTTCTTATTTATAGTTGAATTATAACATATCCCTTTACATGCAACAACATTTTTCACAATTTTTCGTTATTATTCGTCTATTTTTTGTTAATTTATACAATTTCTTCCAAATATTCTTCTCTTTCCAAATCATGTAAATGAGAGTATAATTATTGGAAGGGTTTCAACCCGTATTAATAATAGGTAGGTATTCGTTTATGTATAAATTAGATTTTAACTCACCAATCCATGTACACTTCATGGGAATAGGCGGCATCAGCATGAGTGGTCTTTCTGAGATACTCTTATCTGAGGGCTTTACTGTCACAGGCTCTGACTCTAAGGAATCCGAGCTTACTGACTTCCTTGAGAGCAAGGGCATCAAAATCTTCTACGGTCAGAAGGCTGAAAACATAATCCCTGGCATCCAGCTTGTAGTCTACACAGCTGCTATCCACGAGGATAATCCTGAGTTTGTCGAGGCAAAGGCTCAGGGCATCCCTATGCTTTCCCGTGCAGAGCTGCTTGGTCAGATTATGGATAACTATGAGAAATCAATCGCCGTTGCAGGAACCCACGGAAAGACAACCACAACCTCTATGATAAGCCAGATTCTTCTGGAGGCAGAGGCTGACCCGACTATTTCTGTCGGCGGTATGCTCCAGGCTATTAATGGCAATCTCCGTATCGGAGACTCAGAGGTATTTATCTCAGAGGCATGTGAGTATACAAACAGCTTCCTCAATTTCAGACCTCGCTATAGTGTAATCCTAAACGTTGAGGCTGAACACCTGGACTTCTTTAAGGACCTTGACGACATCAGACATTCCTTCCACAGGTTTGCTTCAAACACTCTTGAGGATGGTGCGACAATCATCAACGGTGAGATTGACAACTACCATGAGCTTGTAAGTGGTCTGCCTCAGAAGATAATCACCTATGGTCTTTCAGATAAATTTGATTATTATGCTTCTGATATTTCCTATGATGACAAGGCCTGTGCCCACTACAGTGTGATGCATGCCGGTGAAAAATTATTCGATGTAAAGCTCAATGTACCTGGTGCCCACAATGTAAGCAATTCCCTTGCTGCCATTGCACTTATGGCTGAGCTTAATATACCAAAGGAGGCTGTTATTTCCGGTCTCTACAAGTTTGGCGGTGCCGACAGGCGCTTCCAGTACAAGGGTGAGTTTAATGGTGTAACTGTAATCGACGATTACGCCCACCATCCAACCGAAATCCGTGCTACACTCACTGCCGCTGCGAACTATCCACACAAGAGACTCGTCCTTGTATTCCAGCCGCACACATACTCCCGTACCAAGGCATTCCTCAAGGATTTCGCTGATGTACTTTCCATGGCAGATGTGGTCGTACTGGCAGATATTTATGCAGCCCGTGAGCAGAACACTTACGGAATTTCATCAAAGGATATTCTTGGTCTCCTAAAAGAAAAGGGCTGCGAGGCTTACTATTTCCCATCTTTTGATGAGATAGAAAAATTTTTATCAGAAAATTGTATTAACGGTGACTTGTTGATAACAATGGGAGCCGGAAACGTGGTAGAAATAGGCGAATCCCTCCTGAACAAATAAGTTGTCCACTTTATCCACATGAAATTGTTGGAAACTCCAACTTTTCATGTGGATTTTTATTATATGTTATCAACACTAATTCATCCATTATTTAAGCCATATGAGAATACTTTTCACATGTTATCCACTTTATCCACAATTTTTTGTTCACTTCTATTCCCTTTAATATCAAGGCTTTGAGCCATTTTTACTTCTTTTCAAACCCAGATAATTGTGCTATTATTGGTGTCAGGTTAAATGCGAAAGAGGTAATTTTTATGGCAAACATTCATTTGTATACTGATAGTTCATCACAGTTAACAAGTGTTTCAAATATTTTTATTGACGAATTCATGCCTGATGCAAATGGTGAATTTGTAAAGGTATATTTATATTTATTACGCTGCATCGGAAGTAATGCACAGAATTGTACAATTTCTGCAATTGCTGATTTATTTATGCACACTGACAAGGACATACTGCGTGCTTTAAGGTACTGGGAGAAGCAGGGTGTGCTGACTCTTGACTATGATGCTGAGGGTGCTGTGTGCGGAGTACATTTCATGGATTTAAGCGGTACAGGTAGCATGACAATGCCTGCAAATGGTATGGCAGATTGCTCAGCTTCTGTAGCATCACCATCCGTTGCTGGCATGGCTCAAGCTAATGCAGAGATTGCATCTGTTCAGGCTGGCAGAGTACAAGCCAACGCTGATACAGCCCAGACTACTGACATACAGACTGCAGCCACAAAGACCAGCGCAAAGCAGACCAGAAAAGAGTACTCTCTTGATGACATCAAGAATTTCCGCAAGGACCCTGATATTTCTGAGCTTTTCTTTATTATAGAAGCTTATTTGAAGCATCCTCTGTCATCTACGGACACCAACACTGTCCTCTACTGGTATGATGAGCTTTCATTTACTACAGAGCTTATTGACTACCTGGTAGAGTACTGTATCAGCAAGGGGCACTCAAGCTTCCGCTATATGGACAAGGTTGCCCTGGGCTGGGCTGAAAACAAAATCACTACTGTGGAGCAGGCGAAGGAAAATACAGCAGTCCACAGCCAGATTTACTATTCTGTCATGAAGGCACTTGGCATTTCTGGCAGAAACCTGGTAGAATCCGAGATGGAATACATAAGAAAATGGACTAAGGACTACGCTTTTGACAACCAGATTATTCTTGATGCCTGCAAGCGTACAATTATTGCAACGCACCAGCCAAGCTTTGAGTACACAGATTCAATTCTCACTAATTGGAAGAAGAATAATGTACATACTATGGAGGACATCAAGCGGCTTGATGAAGCCTTTTCAAAAGCTAAAAAGATAAAGGTTAATACAACTGAGTCAAACACTCAGGTAAAGCGTAATAAATTCAACGACTTTAAACAGCGAAAGCAGGACTATGATCAGTTAGAGAAATTATTACTCAACAGTTCAGTTCAGTAATTTTTCAGGAGGACACAATGGCACTTAGCAATGCTCAGTATGATGAGATAATGAGAGAATACGACAAGAGACAGCTTGATAACAGGCACATCACTGCTATGCGTCTGGATGAGGCTTACAAAAAGTCTCCTCGTTTAAAGGAAATCGACAGTGCTATCGCTTCCTGCTCTGTCAGGCAGGCTGAAAAGCTTCTTGATGGTGACAAGGATGCCCTTAATGCTCTCAAGATGCAGATTAAGACCTTCAGGGATGAGAAAAAAGAGATTTTTTCCAGTCTCGGTTATCCAGAGGATTATTTTGAGCCTGTATACACCTGCCCGGATTGCAAAGACACAGGCTATATCAATGGGAACCGCTGCCATTGCTTCAAGCAGGCTGTCATTAATACGGTTTATTCCCAGTCCAATATCAGGGAGATTTTAAACAGGGAAAATTTCTCTACCTTCTCCTTTGATTATTTTTCTGATGATGAGGTAAACCCTGCCACTGGTATGACTTCGCTCCAGACAATGCAGAATGCAGTCAGGGAATGTCAGACCTTTATCAATGATTTTGATAACAAACCAAAAAATCTCCTGCTGTACGGTACTACAGGTGTAGGCAAAACCTTCTTATCTAACTGCATTGCAAAAGAGCTTTTAGACAGAGGTTACTCAGTTATATAC
>CAVFAM010000335.1:1440-2438 GCA_963620375.1 Bacteroidaceae bacterium | reverse complement strand
GTTCCTGTTCTGATATAGTTATAAATATTTACTGTTTCAAGAGCCTTGCCATCAAAGCCAAACCATGACTGGTTGTCTACTGCTGAACCGCCATACCACTGACCAGCATCTTTTGGGTCATATTCAGCAGCATATGATGCTGCCCAGCCTGAACCATATTTCTCCCAGGCTTCCTTATTTGATGCAACTACATCTGATAATACCTTGCCATCTTCGTCATAGGCATACTGGACTGGAATCCATGCAGCCTCCCAGTAGAAAAGACCAATTCCTGCATCTCCTACATTCTTGACCGCTCTTGCAACTGCTGCAATCTCATCAGCCTGTCCCTGTACTGAAAAGTCATAATTCATCTCTGGCTTATTTGAATCATTATTTGTGTCGTTAGTTCCAACACGGACTGTATTCTCATGTCCATCACCATCATCCAGTGTGGTAGCCCATGAGGTCTCTGCTACCATTACCTCTTTGCCATAGGTATCTGCTATATTTTTAAGAACATTTGTCAGATTAGTTGTTGTGCCATGCCAGTAAGGATAATATGATGAAGCAAAAACATCATAGTCCACATTGTTGGCATCTAAGTTCTTAGCATACTCAGCGTATGTACCTGCTGCCTCTGGGTTTGCAAAATGTAAAACAACCTTAATCTCTCTGTCATTTGCCTGGGCTACGCTTCTGACTGCCTTACAGCCTGAGTTGAAAAGCTCTGCAACGCTTGGCCAGTTACTTCCGTCACTGCCATACCACTCACCACAGAAGCCATTGTTTGTCTCGTTTCCAATCTGAACCATTCCCACATCTACGCCTGCTGCTAAAAGCTCATTGAGGGAATCTGTTGTAAATTCATTGATTGCAGCCACCTTCTGCTCATGTGTCATATCTGACCATGCCTTTGGAGCCTGCTGCTTGCCAGGGTCAGCCCAGAAGTCTGAAAAATGGAAATCAATAAGCACCTTCATTCCTGCATTTGTTGCAAGCCTGCCCATATATATAGC
>CAVFAM010000335.1:0-1430 GCA_963620375.1 Bacteroidaceae bacterium | reverse complement strand
ATATATAGCAGCGTCAAGGTCATTATTTCCACCACCATAGCCATTTCCATTTTCATCATATGGATTGTTCCATACTCTCAAACGGATATAATTTGTGCCGCCAGCCTTGAGCAGATTAAAGAAGCCCTGGTCTGAAAGCTTGCTGCCATCTGCATCATAAAAGCATGCGCCACTGTTTACGAGGCTTAAGTATGAAGACACATCAGCACCTGTAATAAAATCATCTGACAGACCAGATATTTTCTTTACAGAAATATCTGCTGCAACTGCTGTTGAGTCATCTGTATCATCCTCATCTGAGCTGTCATTATCAGCATCTGCTGCTTCATCAGCTGCAAGTCTTACAAGACTGATATTGTCAATGTCACCCCAGTATTTTGATGGCATTGCCCCACTTATCTTAACTGTTGCTGTATCAGCTGTATTTAATGTAAATGCAATACTTGTTGTACTCCATTTATCCCAGCCTGTTGTGGTTGTCATTGCCTTTGAAACCGATGATTCCTCAGAGCCTACAGAAAGTGAAAGTCCACTATCCACACTCTCTCCATCCATCTCAACTGACAATAAATATGTTCCTGCCTTAAGGCTGACATTCTGTGAAATCGAAATATTTTCTGCGCCACTGCCGCCATTATAGATATTAAGGAAGGATGTTTTATTTGTCATGCCATCATCTGATTTGACATTGTCTGTCACATCAGCATCCTTTTCAATTGTCCATCCGCTTGTATAGTCGGTCTCGAAATCTCCGTTTGTGAGAAGATTGGTTGTGCCAAACTCATAGTCTGTGGCTGCTACCTCTGTGTATGTTACAGATGCTGTTGAGTCGTCTGCTGTGTTGTCGCTTTTATCACCATCTGTGTTGTCCTGGTCTCCTGCTGATTTAGATACGCCAGTGATTGTAATATGGTCTATGTAACCATATCCACCAGCTTCCACAGTTCCCTTTAAGCCAGCTTTAACATTTGAATCGTTTTCTTCTACCTCAAATGTTTCTGTTACTGTATACCATGTATTATAGGCATCCAGAGTTACCGCTTCGTCTGTTGTCTGGCTTATGTTGCCATCAGTGCCCTCTAAAACGACATCTATAGAAGCTTTTTCTCCCATAGCATAAGCGGTAAGTATATACTCTCCTGCTGGAAGCTCGCTGATTGACTGAGTAAGATTAAAGCTTCCTCCGTCTCCCATATAGAACTTAAATGCTGTTTCTCCGGCATCAGCTCCTGGTTTAAGCCACGCATCATCTGAATATGTGAAATAGTCAAAATTAGCGTTATCCCATTCAGTTGAATAGACAGTCCATATTCCATCCTTCCATAATGAGCCAGTAAAATCCGAATCCTCCAGTGCCACCGTCTCCGCAGTCACAGCACTGCTGCTATCAGCCTCTCCATCCGAAGTCTCTTCAGCCAAAACATTCATGC
>CAVFAM010000334.1:6704-12579 GCA_963620375.1 Bacteroidaceae bacterium | reverse complement strand
GGTGTGTAGCGGCATTGACTGCAGTTGCTTCATTTGCATTGCCTTTTGTTCAGACAAGTGGAGCATCCGCAACAGATGTAAGAGGTGGGGATGGAGTTGATTCGGGAAACCAGGTTTGGTACATTTTGAATCATCCTCTAAATTATATAGTTGTATTTTTCAAATTTTTTGTCGAATATATATCATTAAATAATGCAGCCACAGAGTTTGGTAATTTCCATTATTTGGGAACTCAGAAGTTTGGAATTGTTATAATGTTGGTGTTGCTGATTGTAACGATTGTGGATCGAACCGATTGTGATTTGAATATTGGCGGAGGTGTGAAAGCTACAATTCTTATTATGGCGTTTGGAGCGTTAGGCTTGTGTGCGACAGCTATGTATGTTGCCTATACGCCTTATGGCAGTAACGTTATTTTGGGATGTCAGTATAGATATATGTACCAATTTTTATTTCCTGTACTTTGGGTGCTTGGAAGCTTTGGCATGGAAAATAAATTGTATCACTCGTACCGATTGCATAAAATTGCTGATATGATATATTTTAGAATGATAGTAATTGGTATAATGAGTGGTGTGTCGTTGCTTGCATTATGGAATTTGTTAATTGCTAATTTTTAGGTTATATACACAATTGAAATAAATGGTTAATGGATAAAACTCTGCATGAAATATGTGGAGTTTTTCTTTTGATAAGAATTTATATAAGTGAGTTATGTATAAATTATTTAATGAGTATAATTGATAGCATATGGAAACTGACAATGTTTACATTTTCTGCCATCTGGGTTATAATGTGAAGAATAGTTACAAAGTGGGTGATTATGCGCACTGGCTAACAGACACATTTCAGTGAGGTAAATATAGGATGAGTAAGAAAAAGATTTTGGCAGGCATTCTGCTTATTGTACTTGTAGTGCTTGCTAATGCTTATGTGCTTTTATACAGGGCACCGCTTGACTACGAAAATGTAAACATTAATGTGACAATAAAGGCTGACGAGGATAGTGTATTCCAGATGTTCTACTGGAATCAGGAGGACCCGGATGGCATTTCATTTACTGAAAACAGGAGTACTTCTGTAGCAGTTGCCAGGGATAATGATACAGATGATGTATATAGCTTTAAGATTCCTGCGGACACAAAATACATTCGTTTTGACCTTGGAACCTGTGAGAATAATATAGAGATTACAGGAATGACTGTATCCTACAAGGGAGACAGTGCAGATATTTCGGTGGATAAGCTTTCAGATTATATGGAGGCTTCTGATGTTAAGGCTGGGTCAGGGACTGCATTTGTGACTACAAGCGATGACCCATATCTGGTGCTTGATGTGAGAGACTGGGGCATTGACCAGGTTATCAGTGCATACAGAGAGTCGCCTGTTATGCTTGTCGGCAGAATTATTGCATGTCTTTTAATTGATGCAATCGTTGCACTTGCCCTTAGGAGATTTGGAAATCTTATTGCATTTGCCAAGGAGCTGGTACACAACAGGAAGCTTATCAGACAGCTTTCACGTAATGATTTTAAGACCAGATATGCGGCATCATTTTTTGGTATCTTCTGGGCTTTTTTACAGCCTGTGATTACCGTGCTTGTGTATTGGTTTGTATTTGAGAAGGGTCTTAAGGCTGGCAGCCAGTCTTTAGGCTCTATTGATGCACCCTTCCTTCTTTTCCTTATATCAGGTCTGGTGCCATGGTTCTTCTTTAGTGATGCACTAAACGGAGCCACAAGCTCTCTTACCAGTTATACCTATCTGGTAAAAAAGGTCGTATTTGATATAGACATACTGCCACTTGTAAAAGTTATATCAGCCTTGTATGTACACCTTTTCTTTATGCTCATGGCAGTTATCATATGCTTTGGTTATGGTAACAGACCGACGCTTATCCTGTTGCAGCTCCTGTATTATTCAGCAGCACTCATGATAAATGTAATCGGACTTGGTTATCTGACCAGTGCTATTGTTGTATTCTTTAGGGATTTGTCAGAAATAATAAATATTGTATTGTCAATCGGTGTATGGGTTACTCCTATCATGTGGAATGTGGAGACAACCCTTAAGTCTGATGTGCTTAAGATGCTTTTTCAGATTAACCCATTGTACTATATTGTGCAGGGCTACAGAGATACCCTTATCAGTGGAGTGTGGTTCTGGGAGAGACCAGGCCTTACAATCTACTATTGGATACTGACAATACTTGTATTTGTACTTGGAAAGCGCACATTCACTAAGTTAAAGATTCATTTTTCAGATGTGCTCTAATTCAGATACGTTATAGAGAGGTAAAAAGACAAAATGGAAGATATAGCAATCAAGGTTGACCATGTCGATAAGATGTATAAATTATATGATAAGCCTATGGACAGACTTAAGGAGGCCATGGGCTTCAGTAAGAAAAAGCTCTACAAGGAGCACTATGCCCTGCACGATATAAGCTTTGATGTACACAGGGGAGAGACGGTGGGCATTATTGGTACTAATGGTGCAGGCAAGTCAACTATTTTAAAGATTATAACAGGTGTTTTAAATCCTACTTCGGGTAACGTGCAGATAAATGGCAGAATATCCGCCCTTCTTGAGCTGGGAGCTGGCTTTAACCAGGAGTATACAGGACTTCAGAATGTATATCTGAATGGAACAATGATTGGTTTTACCAAGGAAGAGATAGATGCAAAGCTGCAGGATATTTTAGATTTTGCGGATATAGGTGATTTTATAAATCAGCCGGTCAAGACATACTCATCTGGTATGTTTGTGCGTCTTGCTTTTGCGGTGGCTATCAACATCGAGCCAGAGATTCTTATTGTAGATGAGGCGCTTTCTGTCGGTGATGTATTTTTCCAGGCTAAGTGCTATAAGAAGTTTGAAGAGTTTAAGACCATGGGAAAGACCATTCTCTTTGTAAGCCATGACCTGTCAAGCATCAGCAAATACTGTGACAGGGTTGTGCTCTTAGACCACGGTACCAAGCGTGCGGAGGGGGCAGCACAGGAGATGGTTGACCTGTATAAAAAGGTGCTTGTGGGACTGGACGGAAAGGTTGATGAGAATACTCCGAATGAAAAGACTGGACTGGCAATGAAGTCTATTACCTCTGATGCACAGGCAGGAGATAATGCTGGGGCCTTTGGACAGCAGCCTGATGATGGTTCGTGGAAATGCAATCTGAAAATCAATCCTAAGATTAATGAATATGGAAATGGTATGGCAAATATCATTGATTTTGCCATTGTTGATGAAAATGGTCTTGTCACAAACACTTTACAGAAGGGCTCGCACTTTACAATTAAGTCAAAGGTTAAGTTTGAGGCGGAGATAAACGACCCTATTTTCACATATACATTTAAGACTATTAAGGGCACCGATATTACCGGTACCAATACAATGTTTGAAAAGAAATCAATCGGTAAGGTTATGCCGGGTGACATCTGTGTGGCATCCTTTGAGCAGGAGATGAACCTGCAGGGTGGAGAGTATCTGCTCTCTATCAGCTGTACAGGCTATCAGGGTGATGACTTCGTGGTTTACCATAGGATGTATGATGTGGTGAACATTACTGTTATATCAGATAAAAACACCGTAGGCTTTTATGATATGAATTCAAAGGTGAGCATTGAGAAGGTAAATTAGGTTGGATATTAAGACTAATAAATCATATTTGGATATAAAAAATAACATAGTCAGGTTTTTGCACTTTGAGGGCGATGAGAATGTCCTGCTTGTGGGGGATGATGTGGATTCCTACTGCAGGCTCTTACAGCAAAAGGTTAAGCTTGCCACCTCTGATGAGTCGGAACTTGACAGCATAGATACAGCAATACTTGTAGGTGATTTCGCAGATGCAGAGGCCCTTATCATGAGGCTTAAGCAGAAGCTTTCGGACAGGGGATATTTTGTTATTGCCTGCGAAAACAGGATGGGGCTCAGCTATCTGGCAGGACGCAGGGATGACACAGATGGAGATTTCTTTTCAGGCATTGAGGGGAAATCAAAGGCACATACCCAGAAGGAATGGCGTGCGCTTCTTACAAGGTGTGGACTTAACGACTATGAATTTTTCTATCCATATCCTGACTATAAGCTTCCCCTCTGCATATACAGCGACAAATTCCTGCCAAAGAAGGAAGAGTTAAATCGCAATATATGGAATTATGATACAGACAGGGCGGTACTCTTTAATGAGGAAAAGGCATTTGATTCGGTAATAGATGAGGGACTCTTTCCAGAGCTTTCAAATGCTTTTCTTATCATGCCAGAGAGCCGGCTTTCATATGTGAAATTTTCAGAGAACAGGAGCCACGAGTTTTCTATATACACTGAAATTACTAAAGACACAGACTGCTGCAGTGTAAGGAAATACGCATCAGATGACAAGGCAAAGCCTCATATTGCAAAGCTTAAACAGCTTGAAGAGGGATTAAAGTCAACCTATGCAGAGGGCAGGCTGTCAGTTGCATCATGCCATGTGGCAGAGGACGCTTCATGGGTGGAGTTTGAATTTATAGATGGTGCCAGCTATGCTGATGAATTGTATGGGCTATGGAGAGAGAGAATAGCTTTTAATGAGAAGTTTGCTGATTTTGTAGGACTTATCACTTCTGGAAGCCAGTGCGATTTTGTTTTTACAGATGAGTTTGACAGAGTCTTTATGTCAAAGCTTAATGAATGTAATATAGACAGGGCTTATGCAGAGACCCTGCTTCATGGGGCAAAGTCTCTGGATGTCACAGATATTGATTTGATACCGGACAATGTTATTACCAATTCCCAGGGCAGTTATATCATAGATTATGAATGGTCCTTTGATTTCCCTGTGCCTGTAAAATTTGTGATATACAGGGTAATCAGATATTTGAAGGTTAGTGCAGACTACCTGTACAGGCTCTATGATATTTCTGCTGAGGAGCTAAAGCTTTTTGATGCAATGGAAAAAAGCTTCCAGCAGTATATACAGGGGGATGAGACTCCACTCAGGGAGCTTTACAGCAGGGCGACACCGGGCGTGGTGGATGGTCCATCTGTTATAAACGAAGCAATCAGAGAGCTGAGGGAGAAGCGCTTACAGGTCTTTATGTTTTCACCAGACGGAATGAGAGAATGTAAGGAGGCTTCTGTCAGATTTAATGGTACAAGCCTTGAGACAGAGATTGTTATTCCAGAGGGTGTGACAGATGTAAGGCTCGACCCAGGAGAGAGACAGTGCATATGCCATGTCAGCAGACTGTATCTTGAGCATGAGGGCGAGGTTCACTGGGACACAGTGGATGGCAGGCGCTTTGGGTCAGACTGGGTTATGCTTCCCCATATAGACCCTCAGATTTCATTTGCCAGAAAGGGCAGAGGCGAGGACAAGCTGCTTCTTGCCATGGACATATATATACTTGAGCCAGAGGGCATGGATGCCTTGTATGGTGAGCTGCCAAAGCTCATGGACAGGGTAGATTACTTACAGAACAAATTAGATGAACAGATTAGAATAAATGAAATCAGAACGGAGGCTTCGCTTCAGGAAATGGCTAATTTGAAAAATCGGAAGGTATGGAAACTATATGAGAAGTATCTTTCAAAAAAAGGACAGACAGCGGATATAGGTCAATTATTTTCGTATATTGACGGAGCGTACTATGACAGCGATGAGCAATGCTACAACATCGTAGGCTGGTTTGCAAGTGATGCTGGCATGGGTGAAGCTGCCAGAGTCTACAGTGGCAGCCAGGTATTAGGTCATACAATAAAGAGGACTGCCAGAGATGATGTAAAGCAGGGAATAGCGGCTCTTAAAGACAGGGGAGATCTGGGCTTTGAGATGAGTATTCCTCTTGACGAAAACCAGAAATATGATGGTCTGCGCCTTAATGTATTG
>CAVFAM010000334.1:0-6694 GCA_963620375.1 Bacteroidaceae bacterium | reverse complement strand
GGCTTAAATAAAGACATTTTTTCTCTCTCAGGTGAAGAGCTTGAGAAGCAGATAAAAGAAGCGGGAATTAAAATCTTTATCGATGATGCCAAGACTAAAAAGGATACGGTACACATCACAGGCTGGGCTTACAGCAGACATGGAGCTGTGAATGTGAGGGTAGTCTCTGATGGTGGTAACACAGTTGATACAGAGCTTATCTGGAAGGAAAGACCAGATGTAAATAAGGACTTAAAGCTTGAAAAGGGCACGAAGGCAGGCTTTGTTGCCACATTTAAGAGAAATGCAGTGGGAGAGAAAATCTCTCTGGTATTTGAAACAGGAGACATCAGCCGTCAGATAGATTATGACATGGCAGAGGTTGATTTAAACGGAAACTACATGCTTCAGTATGAAAAGGCAAAGAAGGATGTATCATATATCAAGAAATATGGCTATAAGCAGTACAAGAGACATCTTGGAGAGCTTCTGGACAAGGCTGAGACAGAGTATGATGTATGGTTTGAAAACCACAGGGTCAAGGAAGCAGAGCTTGCTGCCCAGAGAAAGGTGCAGTTTGAATATGCTCCAAAAATCAGTATCTGTATTCCTCTTTACAATACACCGATTAAATTCCTAAAGGCTATTATTGATTCGATTGTATACCAGTCCTACAGCAACTGGGAGTTGTGCCTTGCAGACGGAAGTACAAAGGATGAGGTTGGCGAGTATATAAAAGCTAACTATGCAGGCGATAAGCGTATCATATACGAGAGACTTGCTGAGAACAAGGGTATTGCAGGAAATACCAATGCCTCCCTTGCCATGGCAACAGGCGAGTTTGTCATGCTGTCAGACCATGATGATGTGCTGGAGCTTGATGCCCTCTATGAGATTGTATCTGCCATAAACAAGGACAAAAATATCGAGATTATCTATACAGATGAGGATTTGACAGATGAGACAGGAGAGATTTTCTCATCTCCTAGATTTAAGCCTGATTACAACAGGGAGATGCTTTGCAGCATCAACTATATCTGCCATATTTTCATGGTGAAGAAGCACATAATCGACGAGGTAGGCGGATTCAGGGAAGAGTTTGACGGAGCCCAGGACTGGGATTTGATTCTCCGCTGCTGTGAGAAGAGCGAGCATATCTGCCATATTCCAAGGGTGCTTTACCATTGGAGAGCGCATGAGGCTTCCACGGCTGGAAATCCAGAGAGCAAGACCTACGCTATAGATGCAGGCCGCAGGGCTCTGGAGGAGCACTATAAGAGAGTTGGGCTTGAGGCAGAGCTTGTGTATACAGATATTTTTATAATGTTTAGAAGCATTATGAAAATAAAGGGAGAACCAAAGGTATCTATTCTTATACCAAATAAGGATGCGAGGGAGACCTTAGATACCTGTGTGCAGTCAATCCTTAAAAAATCAACATATCAGAATTATGAGATAGTAATTATAGAAAACAACAGTACAGAGGACGGGACCTTTGCCTATTATAAGGAGCTTGAAGCCCAGGATTCGAGAATAAAGACAGTATTCTATGAGGGCGATTTTAATTACTCAAAGATTAATAATTTCGGAGCAGAGGCTGCTACAGGGGATTATTACATCCTCTTAAACAACGACACAGAGGTCATAGAACCAACCTGGATTGAAGAGCTGCTTGGCTACTGCCAGATGGATGATGTGGGAATTGTCGGAGCAAAGCTTCTCTATCCTGATGATACAGTCCAGCATTGTGGCGCTGTAATAGGTCTTGGCGGCTTTGCAGGACATATACTGACCAACTCCAAGGCAGATGATGCAGGATATTTTGGCTGGCTTAAGGCCATCCATGATGTGTCTGCTGTGACAGCTGCCTGCCTGATGATTAAGAGGTCAAGCTATGAGGCGGTTAATGGACTTACAGAAGAGTTTAAGGTAGCACTCAACGACATGGATTTGTGTCTTAAGGTAAGGGCACTTGGACAAAAAGTAGTAGTCAATCCATGGGCTAGGCTTTATCATTATGAGTCAAAAACCAGAGGCTTTGAGGAGACACCTGAAAAGCATGAGAGGTTTAAGGCAGAGATAAAGAGGTTCAGGGATAAATGGTCAGATATACTAACTGATGGAGACCCATATTACAACCCTAACCTTACACTTATGTACGGCGACTGCAGTATCAGAGGAAAGCATGAGCACTTTGATATTGTGGAAGAGATAGAAGAATAAATATACTATTTGATGAATTGATAGGAGTGACTGAAGTGAAAATGAAAATGTTTACAAAAAGGGCAGCAGCCCTGTTAACTGCGATAGCTTTATTACTGGGACTTGTCTTTGTGCCAAATAGCAATGAGACAGCAGAGGCGGCTGACAAGCTGGTTATTGTACTTGACCCGGGACACGGCGGCAAGGACGGTGGAACTGTAAAGAGCCACAATGGACTTACCTATGTGGAGAAGAATATTAATCTGACTATTGCAAGGTATTGTATGGAAGAATTGCAGAAGTATTCTAATGTAGAAGTGTATATGACCAGAGGCGGAGATTATTATGCCGGACTTGAGGACAGAGTGCAGTATGCTGCTGACAGGGGGGCAAATGCTTTTATAAGTATTCATTGCAATTCAAGTGATTCGTCTGCAGTACATGGAGCAGAAGTTTATTATCCTAATCAGAGTCTTTATCCTTCTATAGGTACTGTAGGGCAGGGACTCTCCTCTTCTATACTTGGTCAGCTTACAAGCCTTGGCATATCAAATGGTGGAATACATATAAGAAATTCTGAAAATGGGGAAATATATGTAAATGGTGAGATTAGCGATTATTATTCTGTTATAAGAGGGGCGAAAAAGAGTGGCTTTGTAGGAATTATCGTGGAACATGGATATCTGAGCAGCTCGTTTGACAGCGCACATTTTTTTCAAACAGAAGATGAACTTAGGGCGCTTGGCATTGCAGATGCAACAGGAATTGCAAAGTACTATGGACTGGGCAAGACGGTATATAATGGAGTAGATTATAGCAGAGTATATGACCCATATTACTATCTGGCTGAAAATCCAGATGTTGCAGCAGCCTTTGGAGCAGATACAGATGCGGCACTCGCACATTTTGTTAATTATGGAATCAAAGAGGGCAGAGCAGCCAACGAAAATTTTGACGTAGAATACTACAGGGATAATAACCCTGATTTACAGGCGGCTTTTGGTGACAACCTTGAGAGCTATTATATACACTTTATAAACTATGGATATTCCGAGGGACGAAAGGGCTGTGAGAATTATAAGTACATATACGACGGTGTGGACTACTCTGCAGTGTTTGACCCTGTATATTATGTTGAAAACAACCCTGATTTGAAGGCATATTACGGAAGCAACAGGATGGCATCTTTTGAGCATTTCTTAGTATTTGGAATGAAGGAAGAACGTCAGGCTACGGCAGACTTTAACGTATATTCATACAAAAATGAATATGCAGATTTGAGAGCAGCCTTTGGTGATGACCTGCCTGCATATTATAGGCACTATATGGAGTATGGAAAAGAAGAAGGCAGGGATGGTACTGGCTATGAGACAAATGCGGTAAACTTCAGCCCTGTCTATGATGGAGTAGACTACTCAGCAGTATTTGATGTCAACTATTATTTACAGAACAACCCTGACCTGACTGCAAGCTTTGGCTATGACTGTGATAAGGCACTCTGGCATTTTGTGACATACGGAATGAAGGAAGGCCGTCAGGGAAATGCTAATTTCAATGTCTCTGTATACAGGAACAATAATGGGGATGTAAATGCAGCCTTTGGAGATGATTTGGAAAGCTATTATCTGCATTTCATAAATTATGGACAGTATGAGGCAAGAATTTCGATTTAAGGATTATGACTATGGATAGTTACGATTTTTTTGTGGAAAAAATACGATTCGCTCTTGATGATGGAAAATCCGACAGAAAGACGCTTCTGATTAGAGGCTGGTTTCGGGATGACAATCCAGACAAGAGGAAAATTGTCATAGAGATAAATGATTCACCGGTGGAGTATGAGCTTTTAAGCCAAAAGGGCATTGAGGTGCGCCAGAGGTATCTGTTTAACAAGGCTAATGTGTCTGAGGAGATAACCTGTAAACTGGCTTTGCCCTGTGAGCTGTCAGATATAAAGACTCTTAAGGTCTACAGTCTGCTTGAAAAGGCTGGAATGAACCCGGAGAAAAAGCTGGTGGAAAAGACCACAGGCAAAAGACTTATGAAAAGCCTGTCCCAGGTGCCATGCTATATCGAGTCAAAGACCTTTGATGAGGAAAAGCTGACACTTGTTGGCTGGGCAATAGACATACATGAGGTGAAGATTGAGCTGCTCCAGAATGGAAATCCCATTGAAGCAGAAATCACCAGAAATTACCGCAGGGATGTATCAGCGGTATTTCCAGAGGTGGATAAGCATACAAAGGCGGGCTTTAAGCTTGAGGCAGAGATAAAGAGCAGAAAGGGGCTTGAAATCAGGTTTGCCACAGCGGATAAGGTCACAAGCCTTCCTGTGAGATATTCTAAAAATAATGGCGAGCCAGGCGCTGCTGAAAAGCTTGTATACTGGCTTAAGACCTATGGCTTTGGTGCCACTGTCAATAAGGTTATGATTAAGGCTACAGGAGGACGGCTTGCCCTTGGTGAGGTGAGTCAGGACGAGTTTACCGCCTACAGGAAAAAGTATCTTCCCACAAGGGAAGAACTGGAAGCCCAGCGCAGGGTGGATTTTGACTATAAGCCTGAGTTTAGCATAGTCATTCCTCTCTACGAGACAAAGGAGCAGTTCCTAAAGGAAATGATAGAGTCTGTCATAAATCAGACCTACGACAACTGGCAGTTGTGCCTTGCTGATGGAAGCGCTGACAGCCATTTGTGGAAAACTGTCAGTGAAGTGACAGACCACAGTGGATTATCTGCCATAAATGCAGATGAGGCTGCAGAAATCCCATCCTACAGCAAAAAGCAGATTGTATACAGGCACCTGGAGGATAATCTGGGTATTTCAGACAATACCAATGCTGCGATTGCTCTTGCGTCAGGTGATTTCATAGTGCTTGCAGACCATGATGATATAATGGCAGCTGATGCCCTGTATGAATGTGCAGCTGCATTAAACAATGATAAAAGCAGGGATGTAATTTACAGTGATGAGGACAAGGTTGATATGTCTGGCAGGAAGTATTTTGAGCCCCACTTTAAGTCCGACTACAATGTGGATCTGCTTTGCAGCATGAACTATATCTGCCATCTGTTTGTGGTTAAAAAGTCCATAGTGGATAGGCTTAGAGACCGTGATGGCGCAGCTATCAGAAAAGAGTTTGACGGCGCACAGGATCATGATTTTATATTCCGCTGCTGTGAGCTGGCAGAAAATATATATCATATACCTAAGCTCCTGTATCACTGGAGGTGCCATATTAATTCCACAGCATCAAATCCTGAGAGCAAGATGTATGCTTTTGAGGCTGGCAGAAGAGCTGTGGAGGAGCATTATAAGAGAGTGGGAATTCCAGCTACAGTGGAGCATGGTCAGTTCTATGGTATTTTTAAGACAAAATATCATTGGAGTGAAAAGCCGCTTATATCGATTATCATACCTAATAAGGACCATATAGATGATTTGAAAAAGTGTATAACAAGCATAGATGAGCGGTCAAGCTACAGAAATTATGAATTTATCGTAGTTGAAAACAACAGTACAGAGGATGAGACCTTTGCTTATTACAAGGAGCTTGAGAAGAGGGACAATGTCACGGTGCTCTACTATAAGGAAGCATTTAATTTCTCAAAAATCAACAATTTTGGAGCTAAGGCTGCAAAGGGAGATTACCTCCTGCTCTTAAACAATGACACTGAGCTTATCAGTCCGGATGGGCTTTGGGAGCTTCTGGCACCATGTATGAGAGAGGACGTAGGTATTGTGGGAGCAAAGCTCTACTATGATGATGACACCATCCAGCACGGCGGAGTGATACTTGGCTTTGGTGGTATGGCTGGACATGCGTTTATAGGCATGAGCAGGTATGACAATGGATATTTTAACAGGCTTATCTGCGCCCAGGATTTGTCAGCTGTGACAGCAGCCTGTCTCATGGTCAAAAAGTCAGTCTTTGAGCAGGTTGGAGGACTGACAGAGGAGCTGGTGGTTGCCTTTAACGATATTGATTTTTGTATGAAGGTCAGAAGCCTTGGAAAGTTAGTTGTGTATAACCCACAGGTTGAGCTGTACCACTATGAGTCAAAGTCAAGAGGTCTGGAGGACACACCTGAGAAAATCGAGAGGTTTAACTCAGAGGTGGCACGCTTTATAGAGAAGTGGAATAAAGAGCTTATGGCAGGAGACCCTTACTACAATGTAAATCTGACCCTGGATAAGGCTGATTTTTCAGTGAAGGAGTAATAATGAAAATATGTAAAAAAAAGCGTATCGTGATATTTGCAATCATAGGTTTGGTTGTTATTGGCATTAGTTTTTTGTTTAAGAATTTTTATTTGTCTGCAAATCAGTTGAATTATAGTAATTTAGACAATGAAAAAATTTATATTGAAGCTGACAATCGGGATATCAGACAATATTTTGTGGCTGATAAAAATATATATTCGGCTTCATTGTATATTATAAATGAGGGAAGTGATGAGGCAAAAATTACGGCGGAAATTGTCGAAGCGGAAAGTGATAAAGTGCTGGATG
>CAVFAM010000333.1:0-6509 GCA_963620375.1 Bacteroidaceae bacterium | reverse complement strand
TGGATTTGTAGATATTAAGGGTGCCAACAGTGCAAGCTACACTACAGGAGTAGTGAAAGATGATTGTAATAATTTTAGGTATATATGTCTTGTAAGTAATTCAAATGGCTATGTGGCGACAGATGAAGCGGTACTCACTGTAGCTGATAGTGTAACAGATAATGCAAGTGGCAGTGGAAGCTGGCTGGACCCATATATAGTTAATACATCAGATGAGCTTAGGGCTTATCTGCCTATTGGCTTTGTAAGGCTTGGCAGTGATATTGTGGTAAGTGGAGATGATTATATATCGCTGGTTCTGGAAAATGACAGCGACTTTTATACAGGACTTGACCTGAATGGTCATATATTGGACTTCTCAGGACTTGGTGATTCTGAGAAGAAGGATTGCAAGCGTGGAATATCAGTGGATGGAACTGGAAAGCATAAGCTGAGCTTTTGTGTAAACGACAGCAATCCAGATGCAGTCCATGACGCTTCATATGTCAGGGATGATGGTACTCCTATTACAGGAGGTATTATTACTGGCTATGAATGTTATACAGGAGGATATACCACCGAGAGCAGCATATATATTGATGATGCAGAGTTTGCAATGGCAGGAGGAACCTTCTTCAAGAACAAGACAGATGGAGGCGGTTCCTGCATAGGCATAAGAGGAGACTCTCAGGTCAGTATTTCAGATACGGATTTCTATAATAATGAGGGTGGCTACTTTGGTGGCTGTGTCTGGTATGACAATTATTCTGCTCCTGGCAGTACTAAGACCTTAAAAATTACAAACTGTAATTTTATGAATAACTATTCCAGGATCACCAGTACTATTTTTTCAGAAGCGGACACTACTCTTATAGATAACTGTCTGATAAAGGATAATGTATCAGAGGATAATGGCACAGTGCAGATTGATGCTGGAACAGCTACAATAAAGGATACAGTTATTACAGACAATGAAAGCTTAGAGGAGGTTTTCTTTGTTAGTAATGGGCTAGCATGGACAGCGGGTGTATACATTTACAGCAGTAGTAGTGCGAAGATTATCTTAGACGGAAAGGTTATTATCAGAGATAACATAATCAGTGGAGAAGAAAGAAATATGAACTGTCCAAAACCTGTAGAGCTGGGAAGCAATTTTAGCAGTGATTCAGATATTGGTGTGCTTTACAGTTCACAGATAGGAGACAGAACTGACAAAGCTGTAGTCAATAATATTGGAAGCTTTTCTGCTTGTTTCACAAGCGATGTGGGGGACGCTGAGTTATATGTAACTGGTGGCAATCTTAATGTGAAGAGGCTGCAGCATAACCATACAGCAGATACAAAGCATGAAGCTAAGGCAGCAACATGTGCAGCTGGTGGCACGATTGAATATTATGAATGTGCAACATGTGGCAGAAGAGTAAATACAAAAGGAGAGCTTCTTTACAGGATTAAATCATCTCCGACAGGAAAACATACAGCAGGTGACTGGATTATAGACAAGGAAGCCACAGCAACAAGTGAAGGAGCCAGACATACAGAGTGTACGGTTTGCGGTAAAGTGCTTGAAACAGAAGTGATACCAAAGCTGGGTTCCGGGGACTCAAAACCAGATACAGGCAAGACTGATACAGATAAGCCAGACACGGGCAAGACCGACACGGACAAGCCAGACACAGGCAAGACCGATACAGATAAGCCAGACACAGGCAAGACCGATACGGACAAGCCAGACACAGGCAAGACTGATACAGACAAGCCAGATACAGGCAAGACCGATACAGATAAACCAGACACGGGCAAGACTGATACAGATAAGCCAGATACAGGCAAGCCAGATACGGATAAACCAGATACAGACAGTCCTGCCACAGCTGGAAAGTTTGAAAAGAAAAACACAGACAAGCTTGCCTTAAATAATGATATAGCAAGCCTGAGTAAGAGCCTTCTCACAACAGAGGAGAGCCAGCTGATTGAGCAGGGAGCTGATGCGGTTATCTACGCAAGCCTTATGACGGATGTTAGCGAAGCGGATATGACAAAGGCTAATCTGATGCTGGACAGCTTAAAGCTTGGAAAGGCATACGATATCACCCTGTGGCTGCAGGTTGGTGATAATACTGCAAGACAGATTACCACAACAGATGAGAAGATAAGCTTAAGCCTTAAGGTAGAGGATGAGCTTATCAACAAGGACAGCAGTATAGAGCGTACATACAAGGTGATAAGAGTACATGATGGTGTAGCAGATGTCTTAGACGGAAGCTTTGATGAGACCAGCCAGATGTTTACCTTTGAGACCGACAGATTCTCTACATATGTACTGGTGTACAGTGACAGGGTCAAGGTAGTTACGACGACACCGGAGACGCCAGCTGCAACTGGCACAGATACTGTAGCCGCAGGGACAACCGCAGCAGCTGTAGCAGCCGCAGCACCAGGTCCTGTTACAGATGTAAAATCTCAGCTTAGAAAGGCACCAAAAACAGGTGATACAAATCCTTCAGTATGGATGTTTGCAATTATAATTATTGCAGGAGCAGGTCTTGCAGGCTATGGTGTCAGAAGAAGAACAGGAAAATAGAAACAAGGGGGACAAAAACATATGACAAATAATAAAAGAATGAAAAACGGCATGAAAAAACGAATTGCAGCCCTGCTTTCAGGAGTCCTGACTCTTGGAATGGTAATAGGAGCGCTTCCTGGCATAGCAGGAAGCACAGTAAGGGCAGAGGAGCTTGATGTACAGAGTGAGGAGTCCTATGCAGTGGAAGCAGAGACAGAAATAGAGACACAGGAAGCCCAGCCAGAAATCGCTGTGCAGGCAGCAACGACTACAGTGCCAGGCAGTGGAACAGCAGAAGACCCATATATAGTCAGCACATCTGACGACCTTGAAGAGTATCTGCCAAAGGGCTATGTAAAGCTTGACAGTGACATTGTTTTAGATGTGTATTTTGTATCTTTGTATTCAGAAAACAGGGATATTGCTGCAGGCCTTGACTTAAATGGACATATACTGGATATGTCATCAGTAAGCAGCAGCAGTGGTATACTTGTCCGTGCTGCATCTGGTCAGAAGCTTAGTCTGGAAATTACTGACAGCAACCCTGCACAGACCCATGATGCCAAGTATGTGACAAATGATGGAACACCTATCACAGGAGGCATTATTACAGGCTTTAACTGCCAGCATAATGGCGGTGGAAAAACCTGTGCTATATTGGTTGATGGTGCAGACTTTACTATGACAGGCGGCACATTTTTCAAAAACAAATCAAAAGAGGGTGGAACCTGTGTAGGAATTGGCGGTGAATCCAATGTGAAAATTACAGGTGTTAATTTTTATAATAATGAATGTACATATTGGAGCTCATGTATATGGTTCTCTAATTATGGCAGTAACTCAGGCAAAACCTTGGAGATTAAAAACTGTAAATTTATGGATAACAATGGCTACTATTCCAGCGTTATCTGTACTGAGGCTGGTTCTACGCTTATAGAGAATTGCGTAATCCAGAATAATACATCTAAGGAATATGGTGCAGTAAACTTTGAGGGAACTGGCACCATGACAATAAAGGACACTGTTATTACAGGAAATGTCAATACTGAGGCATCAGAAAAGTATGATTCCTATGAGCAGACGGCAGGAGTATATCTTGAGCCATACCAGTCGCCACAGCTTACATTAGATGGAAAGGTTATTATTAAGGATAACACTATAAACGGAGAACAGCGAAACCTCTACTGTTCTAAGCCAGTCACCCTTGGCAGCAGCTTTGACAGCAAGTCAGAGATAGGTGTCCTCTACCGTTCATATTTGTATGATGATACTGATGCTGCAGTGATAAATAATATCGGAAGCTTTGCAGACTGCTTTACAAGTGATGTGGATGAGGCAGAGCTGTATGTAAAGGAAGCTGGCTTAAATGTCCGCAAATTATCCCATGTTCATACATCAAGTGACTGGATTGTGGATGAAGAAGCAACTACCACATCAGCAGGCTCAAAGCATAAGGAGTGTACAAGCTGTAAGGAAGTGCTGGAAACAGCAGTTATACCAAAGCTTGAGGTAAAAGAACCAGAGGCAGGTAAAGTTGAAAAGAGAATCACAGAGACACTTGTCTTAAATAATGGAACAGCAAGCCTGGGTAAAGCTATTCTGACAGACCAGGAGAGCGAGCTGATAAAGAATGGAGCAGATGCCCTTATATACACAAACCTCGCAACAGATGTAAGCAAATCAGACCAGGAAAAGGTAAATGCTGCACTTGGCAGCTTAAGTCTTGGCAGAACCTATGATATAACCCTGTGGGTTCAGGTAGGCGACAATGCAGCCAGACAGATTACATCTACAAGTGATAAGATGAGTCTGAGCCTTAAGGTAGATGACGAGCTTATTAACAAGGACAGCAGCATAGTCCGTACATATAAGGTAATCAGAATACATGATGGTGCAGCCACTGTACTGGATGGAACCTATGATGAAAAGACCCAGATGTTTACATTTGAGACAGACCAGTTCTCTACATATGCGCTGGTATACAGTGATGCAGCTGTGACAACAACCACAACAACACCAGCAACTACAACAGATACTGTGACTGCAGGCACAACCGCAGCAGCTGTAGCAGCTGCAGCACCAAGTCCTGTTACAGATGTAAAGGCTCAGCTTAAGAGAGCACCAAAAACAGGCGATACAAATCCTTCAGTATGGATGTTTGCTATTATAATTATTGCAGGTGCAGGCCTTGCAGGATATGGTGTCAGAAAATATAAAGTAAATAGATAGATATAAATAAATAGGATTAAATAAACGTCCCAGACAAACAGTTTGTCTGGGACGTTGGTTTTCTGTATTGGTTTTTGTTAGTAATTGTTAGATTGCCTTGGCTGCCTGCTGCTTATGACCTCATGGCACCATCAACTGACAGAATTTCTCCTGTCACATAGCTTGCCATATCACTTGCAAGGAAGAGGAATGCGTTTGCGATGTCCTCTGGTTCGCCGATACGGCGGAGTGGTATACGGTTGATAAGTGGCTCAATCATCTCATCTGGAAGAGCTGCTACCATATCAGTCTTGGTGATACCAGGAGCAACTGCATTTACACGGATTCCAAATGGAGCAAGCTCTCTTGCTAATGACCATGTAAGTCCGTTTATGGCTGTCTTGCTGGCTGGATATGCCACACCGCTTGGCTGTCCACATAAGCTGACCATAGAGCTGGTTGAGAGAATGACACCGTCATGCTGGTCCTTCATCACCTTTGATACAGGCATAACCATGTTCATTACTGCATTTACATTCAAATCAAATACCTTGCGGAAGGCATCCAGTGTGTAGTTGTCAAGAGGTGTGCTGTCTGAGACACCGGCATTATTGACCAGAATATCGATTCTGCCATAGTCCCTTGCTACTTTTTCCACAAAAGCCTTTACTACATCCTCATCCATGAGATTTGGATAATCACCGGTTACATCCCAGTCTGGATTTTCCTCCTTTAAAGAAGTGACTGCCTTGTCAACTGTCTCCTTGCGGGAGCCAAGAAGGATTACCCTTGCCCCGTTTTCAAGGAATTTTCTGACTGTTGAGTATCCGATTCCTCTTGTTCCACCTGTTACGATTGCTACTTTGCCCTTTAACATTATATATTGTCCCCCTTTGTTTATAATTGTATAAATATGATAGCATAAAAGGGCTTAAAATACCATATCACATATTATGGCGAAATTTGGACTTTTTATTGTGAAAAAGCATATTTATATACTAAAATTTGCTTGATTTTCATTTTTATTAAAATATTTGGAAAAGAAAAATAATATATGGATTAGAAAAGTCCAGACAATGTGATGAAGATAGCATATGCCAAAAACGCTGGTATATAACAAAAACTCAACAAACCATCTCTACAGAGATTGAAACCGCCTATATTTTATGATAAGATTACTTGAGGTCTATGTACCTATTAAAAGAGTGAAAACAAAAAACAGGAGGTTATAGATAGATGGAAAGCTACAAGCAGGAATTTATAGAGTTTATGGTGGAGAGTGACGTCTTGAAGTTCGGTGATTTTACACTTAAGAGCGGACGTAAGTCTCCATTTTTTATGAATGCAGGAGCATATGTGACAGGCTCACAGCTCAAGAGATTAGGAGAGTACTACGCAAAGGCAATTCATGATAACTATGGTGATGATTTTGACGTGCTCTTTGGACCGGCATACAAGGGCATCCCACTTGCTGTAGTCACAGCCATTGCATATAGCGAGCTTTACGGCAGGGAAATCCGTTACTGTTCAGATAGAAAAGAGGCAAAGGATCACGGCGCAGACAAGGGAGGACTTCTTGGCGCTACATTAAAGGATGGCGACAGGGTAGTCATGATTGAGGATGTGACCACATCAGGCAAGTCAATGGAAGAGACAGTGCCAAAGGTAAGGGCTGCCGCAGATGTTGAAATCGTAGGTCTTATGGTAAGCTTAAACCGTATGGAAGTAGGCCAGGGCGGCGTAAAGAGTGCTCTTG
>CAVFAM010000332.1:0-22315 GCA_963620375.1 Bacteroidaceae bacterium | reverse complement strand
GAATCAAGGTAGGGGAGAAATAAAATTTTATATTTAGTATTATACAGGAAAAGGAAGGTGAGAGAATGAAAAATTAGAAAAAAGAGAGGTGTTAACCTCTCCTAATCCAAGTGATGTCATATCCCATAATTTCTGCTAAAGCAAGACACTCGCTGTATTTAATAGTACCACGTGAAAGCTTGTTAGAAATATTTTGAGTAGTTGTCGGTTCATGAGTTTTATTATACTCAGCAACAATTTGGGTTAGAGTCATACCGCTTTTGGCAATATAGGATTTTATTTCATTACGAATATCATTACTCATAGAATATACCTCCTAAATAATTTCCTCGGTATCTGACATTTTAAAATATCCGTTAAATTCACAATCAAGAGCTTGCGCAATTTCTATGAGTTCTTTTTCAGAGAAATTGTCACGCTTTAACTTGTTACTTAAATTACTTTGAGAAGTGTTAAGTTTTTCTGCTAATGCAGAGACTGTCATTTTCTTTTTGAGTAAAACGATTTTAATTTTTTCTGACATTGCCATGGTGAAATACCTCCTTATATTATAAATATATCACTACAAAATGATAAATACAACTATAAACAAATGTATATTATTAAAAAGTGTTGACAAGTATTATTTTTAAGTGTATTATATCACTATAAAGTGATAATAAAACAACACGGAGGGAAACACAATGAGCAAGGAATTTGAGTACTTATTAAAAGAGGCAGAGGAAGTTAGGTGTGATGGATATGCACTAAGAGTGACTGAGCTACATCACTTAGCAGAAGTATGTAACAACAATTTTATTAATGGTTCATGGTTGCTTTTCAAGATTGGATTTGTAAAGGGTATGAGAGCAGAAAAGAACAGAGCTAAGAGAAAAGCTGGAAGACGCTAATTGAGATTGAAGCAAATAATAAAATCTACGGAGGTAAGAAAATGAGTGAGAATGAAGTAATGGCAATGGGAATAGTTAAGGATTTAATAGCAATGCCAGAGGAAAAGTTCCAGGAATGTGTAGAGCATGCAAGAATGATGGAAGCATCCGACAAAGTAAAAGATTTTTTTGAGGTATTAATAAGTGTTGCCACAAAAGAAAGAAAAAAGACAATTCAAACCGCCTAGCCAGCATAATGAATTGTCTTAAACACAAGGAATACCTTGCAAAACTATTGTAGGGTATTCTGACATTAAATACAAGACTTAATTTGAAGGGGTATCCGAAAAGGACATACCTATGAATGTAGAAATAGCAAGGAAAATCAAAAAGTAAAGGAGCGGCTGAGTGAAAAGGGTATGAATACTATTCCTACCCTTACAGCAGGAGGAGAAAATAAATGAATGATTTACAAATTTTTGAGAATAGTGAGTTTGGAACAGTAAGGACAGTAACTGTAAATGGTGAGGTTATGTTTATTGGAAAAGATGTAGTTGATATTCTCGGGTACCAGAATGGTAGTCGAGATATTAACCGCCATGTAGATGAAGAGGATAGATACAAGATTATGATTTTTGATGGTAATCAGGATAAGGAAACCATTATCATCAACGAATCTGGTCTTTACAGTTTAATTATCTCAAGTAAGATGCCTAATGCCAAAAAGTTTAAGCATTGGGTAACAGCCGAGGTTCTTCCATCCATCCGTAAGCATGGAATATATGCAGTAGACGATTTGATTAATAATCCTGATTTAGCTATCAAGGCATTCACAGCACTAAAGGAAGAGAAAGAACGGAATAGAGCTTTACAGGAAGATAATGACCGCATGCGTCCTAAAGAAATATTTGCAGATGCTGTTGCTGCCAGTGATACATCAATTTTGATAGGAGATTTGGCAAAACTGTTAAGGCAGAATGGAATTGAAATGGGACAGAAGCGTCTGTTTGTCTGGATGCGTGAAAATGGATATTTGATTAAGCGAAAAGGGGCGGACTGGAATATGCCAACACAGAAGAGCATGGAGCTGGGACTTCTTGAGGTAAAAGAGAGAATAATAAATAATCCGGATGGCTCAGCGAGAATTATTAAAACTACTAAGGTCACAGGAAAGGGACAACAGTATTTTATAAATAAGTTTCTTGGGGACGCTGCATAAATTGAGAATTTTGTCATATTTTTTGTTGAAAAGGCTTGACAAATACACCCAATGGGTGTATTATAATAGATGTAAGGAGGTGAGAAAAACGAGTAAGAAATCCAAAAAGAAAAAGCCTATCAACTGGATTGAAGTGCTGGTTCAATTCCTGACAGGCTTAATCACAGGAGTGATACTCCTAATTATTGATAGGTTGTTCTAATCAACCACAGAGGGGCGAAAGCCCTTCTGTAAAACTAATATAGCACAGGTTTTGTGGAGGTGTAAATATGAATATTATAGTCATTGTTATTATTTCCATTACGGCAGGATTTATAGGGAGAACAATATATAGGAATAAGCATAGAGAGTAGGAGGTGAAAATAGTGACAATTAAAGAGATAAGAGCCATTACAGGGCTGTCACAGACAGCATTTGGAGAAATGTATCATATTCCCATGCGGACTATTCAGAACTGGGAAGGTGGTCAACGAGAGTGCCCAGAGTATGTCCGTCTATTACTGGAGAGAGTAGTCAAGGAAGATTTTGAAAAAAATTAAAAAAATATCATTTACTTGATAGAAATTGATATTGCACATGTGATATAGTGTATGTATCAAATTATGAGAGCAGAGCATAAAGCCCTGCTCTTTTTGCGTTACCACGCATCCAGAGGAGGTGAGAAGATGAACACAGTAGAGCCGATTCGAGACATTAACAAGGTATGGGATATAGCAGACTATCTCAAGGAGCAGAACGAGAGAGATTATGTGATGTTCCTGTTTGGTATCTATGTAGGACTTAGAATATCCGATATATTGAAGCTGCAGGTCAGGGATGTAAAGGACAGGAATCATGTGATTATTAGGGAGCAAAAGACAGGCAAGGAGAAATCATTTCCTATCAATGATGAGCTTAGACCTATCCTGAACCGCTACATAAGAGGCAAGGCAGAATATGAGTGGTTATTCCCATCCAGAAGAGGAGACGGACACATAACCAGACAGAGAGCTTACCAGGTGCTTAGTGATGCAGGGGCTAGGTTTGGACTGGAAGCAATAGGCACTCATACATTGAGGAAGACATTCGGCTATCACTTTTATCAACAGACAAAGGATATAGCCACATTAAAGGAGATATTAAATCATTCTGATATATCAGTGACATTCCGCTACATAGGCATCACTCAGGATATCAAGGATGATAAGATGAGAAAGCTATCGTTCAGACGATAGGTATTTTTTTTATAGGCATTATTTTACATAATGAGTTGCACGTTAAATTCATAAATGTATACTTGGGTTTCTTCTATATTATACGGATTAAAAAATGAATTTAACAAAATTTATAGATATGACAAGTAGAGAGGGGGAAAAGAGCATGAATAATGAAAAGTATTCAGACCCAACAGCAGAACAGGCAGTGAGCCATGTGATGAGAGAACAGAAGCACCATGATGAGCATAGAGTCGGCATTGTTATTCGGATAATTAAGCTGGTGCTTGAGCTGGCTGATATGGAGATTGAAGAGCGTATCAGAATACGTGACAAGAAAACTGGGAAATTATGGCTATAAAATTTCTGAAAAAAGTTGAAAAAAATTCATTTACTTGATAGTAATTGATATTCCATCTGTGTTATAGTGTATGATGTAAATACGTGACGGAGAAATCTGGTCACGTTTTTTTGTACCCAAAATCAGTAAAGAGGACAAGCAATACATGATTAGCAATCTAAAAGAATATATCGAGGAACTCATACAGAAAAATGAATTGTGGAGATTCTACAAGACAAAGGAATGGATTCAGCTAAGAGATTCAGTTCTGGAGAAATATAATCATGAGTGCCAGGTGTGCAGAGCCAATGGAGTAATCACACGATATGACATAGAACCAGATGGTACGAAGCGATTGATTAAGACTGTGCATCATGTACAGTTTGTGAGAAAGTATCCAGAGCTTGCGCTCAGTGAGTTTTATTACTACAAGGGCGAGCAGAAGAGAAACTTAATTCCAGTATGTAAAGCCTGTCACAACAAGCTGCATCCAGAGAAGCAGAGACGCAGGGAGAATTTTCAAAACGAAGAGCGCTGGTAAGCACCCCCGGTACCCCTATACCCTAATTTATATGGGAGGGCTAGCAACGGGGAGGGCCCACGACAAAAAATATTTGCAGGCCTCATACATGTAACGCACGCACACGTAATATAGGATAAGGGGGTGGGTAAATGTCAGATGAAGTTAGTACATCAATCAAGATTACAAACATAAAAAAGAGTGGAAAACCAAAGAAAATCCAGAAAAGCCTGCTTGAAGAATTGGAGAGAAGTGGAAATGCAAAGGAATATTATACATCCTTGGTTGATGACTATATCACCATGTGGATATCCAAGGAACTTTTAAAGCAGGACATAGAAGAACGAGGGGTGAGAGTGCTGTATGACAATGGTGGAGGACAGAAAGGCTTTAAGAAGAATGACTCTGTGGAACAGCTCGTAAAAATAAATGCTCAAATGTTAAAGCTATTGTCAGAACTTAATATCAAGCCATCAAATGACCTGATAGGAGATGATGAGGATGAGCTATAAGTTTCCAGCGGCTGTGCAGGAGTATGTAGACATTGTGAAAAATGACACATACAGATGCTGTGAGGAACAAAAACTGTTAATCGAGCATGTGGAAAAATGTTTTGCCACAGAGGAAATATACATTGATGAGCAACAGCTTGAAGATTATCTCAAGCTGGAAAAATATCTGCCGTTTGAGCTTTTCCCATGGCAGAAATTTGTCCTGACATTGCATGACTGTACATACTGGAAGATTAACAATACACCACGCTGGCCAGATTTATTCTGCGAGATTGGCAGAGGAGCTGGAAAGGATGGAACTATTGCATTTGAGAGCTTTTGCCTTACATCACCGTATAATGGCATTCGTGAGTATGATGTAGACATCTGTGCCAACAACGAGGAACAGGCAATGAGACCAGTCACCGACCTGATTGGCTTTTTTGAGGAGCCAGGAGTAATCAAGAAAATTAAAAAATTCTTTTACTGGACGAAAGAAAAAGTGACCTGTACAAAAACGAAATCTGTCATTAAAGGCAGGACCAACTCACCCAAGGGAAAAGATGGACTGCGCTCTGGTATAGTGATTTTTAACGAGATACACCAATACCAGAACTATGACAACATAAATGTATTTACCACTGGTCTTGGAAAGAAAAAGCATCCAAGGCGAAGCTATTATACAACAAATGGAGATATAAGAGAGGGGCCGCTTGATGACCTTTTAGAGGAATCCGAGGATATTTTGAGAAATGGAGCAGAGGATAACGGACTATTGCCTTTTATCTGCAAGCTCAATAAAAAAGAGGATGTGGATGACGAACAAAACTGGCCAATGGCTAACCCATCACTGCCATATCTGCCCAATTTACTCTTAGAGATTCGCAAGGAGTATAGAGAGTGGAAAAAGAATCCAGAACGTCTGCCGGCATTTATGCAAAAGAGAATGAATTTGCCTGATATAGTAAATGAGAGCGCAGCGGCTAAGTGGGAGGATATTAAGCGGACAAATAAAGAGCTTCCAGACATGGAAGGGTGGGAGTGTACAGTTGGAATTGATTACATGAAAACAAGTGACTTTGCATCTGTTAATTTTCACTTCAAAAAAGGTGATATGAGGTATGATTTAAACCATTCCTGGATATGCAGCCACTCGTCAGATATTCCAAGGATTAAGGCACCATGGCAAAAGTGGGTAAGTGATGGAAAGCTGACATATGTTGATGATGTAGAGATACACCCAACCGTCCTTACAGACTACATTTACGAGCTGGGGAAAAAATATATGATTAAAATGGTGGCTATTGATAATTACAGATATACGCTGCTATCAGATAGCTTATCTAAAATAGGTTTTTCCGTAGAAAGTGGAAACCTAAAGCTTATATCACAGCTTGATATATGCAAGACAGTCCCTGTTATAGACCATTGTTTTATTAATGGCTTCTTTACATGGGGAGACAATCCAGTATTACGCTGGGCAACAAATAATACAAAAACAATTCGATACGGGAAAAATGTAGGAGCTGATAAAGGCTCCTTTGTTTATGCCAAAATTGAAGCAAGGTCGAGGAAAACAGACCCATTCATGGCACTTGTGGCATCCGTAATTGTCGAATCTGAAATAAAGGAGTATGTGCCTCTGACACAGGGCTGCATACTGGTTATGTAGGAAGGAGTAAAGATGGGATGGCTTGACAAATTAATGGCTGCTTTCCCTGGCAGTAAAAGGCTTGAACAGGGAAAAAGTGGACTTGATGAAATAGTGATTGATATTCCAAGTGAAATCTATATCAAAGAGCTGGCGGTGTATTCTGCCATATCCTTAATTGCAAATGCCATATCACAAAGTGAGATTAAGGTTTACGAGAATAACAGGAGTGTAAGAGATGAAAATTACTACTCTCTGAACGTAAAGCCTAATCCTAATGAGTCGGCTTCGCAGTTCTGGCATAAAGTTACTGAAAAAGCATTTAGATGCGAAAAAGGAGCTTTGTGCTTTATCAGAGGACGCAAATTGTATTGTGCAGATGACTTTTATCTGGAACAGAAGAGACCATTTGAAGGAAATATATACAGCGGAATCACAATAGATGATTTTCAGATTAACAGGAAATTCAGAGCTGATGAAGTATTTCTGTTTAAGCTTGAAAATATACAGGCTAAACAGTTGATTGATGGGGTACACAAATCCCTTGGCAATTGTATAGATGCAGCTATGAGTGCATACAAAGATACCAATGCAACTAAGTATATATTAAATGTTGCCGGTGCTCAGGCAGGCGATAACAAATTCAAAGAGGAATGGGAAAACATTCTCAAGGAGAATTTATCAAAGTACATGAACAATGAGGCAAAGCTTTATGTACAGTATTCTGGCAGGGAATTACAGAAGATGAAGCAGGAGGGCAGCCAGAAAAGCAGTGATGATATAGTGAAGCTAATAGAAGAGACTTTTAAGATTACTGGAAAGGCTTTCAAGATTCCTGAGTCACTTATGCTTGGAAATATTACAAACATGAATGATGTCGTAAAATCGTTTTTGACATTTGCTGTAGACCCTTGGGCAAATACCATAGGTCAGGTACTGACAGGACAGTATGGGTTCGACAACTGGGCTTGTGGAAACTATTTCAAGGTAGATACATCCGGAGTTAATCATGTTGATATTTTTGATATGGCTGACAAGGTGGATAAGCTAATCTCCAGTGCTTTTGCATCTGTTGATGAGGTGAGGGAAAAGGCTGGATTAGATAGATTAGGTGAAGAGTGGAGCAGTAAGCATCTGCTCACGAAAAATTATGAATTTATCGAAGAAAATTCGATAGTAGGAGGTGATGAGCTTGAAAAACAAGGCGAAAATGATGATGAAATTTGAAGCAGATCAGCAGGCTAACAAGTACACATTTTACCTGTATGATGATGTGACAAAGGAGGGAACCTTTGATTGGTCAACATGGGAGTATGTGGAAAGTAAGACAAGTGCTAAGTACTTTGCCGACCAGTTAGCACAGATTCCTGCAAATGCTGAAATTGAAATCTTCATCAATTCAAATGGTGGTTCAGTAACTGAGGGAACTGCTATTTACAATCAGCTAAGGAGACATCCAGCACACAAGACTGGATATGTGGATGGCTGCGCATATTCTGTTGCAAGTCTAATCTTACAGGCCTGCGATAAAAGGATTATGGGGCTGGGGACGTCAATGCTGGTACATAACATGTGGGTATACACCGCTGGCAATGCCCAGATGCTTAGAAGCATGGCAGATGATCTTGACCACTGGATGGAAGCCAACAGGAAGATTTATCTGGAGCACTCAGGCGGTAAGATTCAGGAGACAGAACTCATCCAGATTATGGAGGATGAAAAAATCCTTACCCCGGATGATGCACTTGCCTATGGCTTTATTGATGAGATTGATTCTGACAGTGATTTGCCAGGAGCTGATACAGGAATTGAGCCGGTGCAGCTGTCAAACATTCAGACCATGCAGGATTACATCATGGTGAGAAAAAAGCTGATGCAGAGCATCAAGCAGTTGGATGAGGATGACGAAGAGGAGAATCCTGATGAAGAGGAAGATACAGGAGATGACTCGACAGAGGAAAATCCAGATGATGACGATTCAGAGGATAACAAAGAGGATGAGCCTAGCGAAAGCCGCAAACTTGAAGTTTGTCAGGCTTTTTTTAGTAGATTTTTTTAAAAACAAGGAGGACAAAAAATGAAACCAATTAACAACCCAGTTGTAAAACAGGCAGCACAGGCTATGCAGGCTGCAATGAAAGCAGGAAATGAGACAAAGTTAGATGAGGCATGGGAGCAGTTTCATGATGCCGTGTGTGACTCTGTAAGAAATGATTTTGAGATGTCACATAATGATGACAACATTCTGATGCAGAGAGGCTATAGAGTATTAACAGCTGATGAGAAGCAGTTTTACCAGAAATGGATTGAGTCGGCAAAGGCAGCAGACCCGAAACAGGCATTTGCAGACCTGCTTGATGGTGGTATGCCAGAGACAGTTATCGAGGATGTATACCGCAACCTTGTAAACGAGCATCCATTACTTGATGCCATCACATTCACAAATGTAAGCTACCTTACTAAATGGATTATGAATGACCACACAGTTGACACGGCAGTATGGGGACAGATTAACTCTGAGGTGACAAAGAGTATCTCAAGTGCATTTAAGATTCTTGAGCTTACACAGTGCAAGTTATCATGCTATGCAGTGATTCCAAAGGATATGCTTGAGCTGGGACCAGTGTACTTAGACGGATATATCAGGACTATTCTCACAGATGCACTTGCCTGTGCTCTTGAAAATGCAGTTGTAACAGGAACTGGTAAGAATATGCCTATCGGACTTGACAGGAATATTAGTGCGTCAGCAGCAGTTGTCTCAGGAAAATATCCAAAGAAGGAAGCCATTAAGGTTACATCATTCCTCCCAGAGGAGTATGGAAAGCTTGTTGCCAAACTCTGTAAGACAGAGGAAGGACACTATAGAAAGATTGATAAGGTAGCTCTTATCTGCAATCCTGTTGACTATTTTTCAAAGATTATGCCTGCGACTACAGTACTTACAGCTACAGGAACATTCAGCAACAACCTGTTTCCTGTGCCTACTGACACATTCCAGTCTGCTGAGCTTGAGGAGGGAACTGCAATCCTCTGTATTCCACAGGAGTACTTTATGGGACTTGGCTCAAGCAAAGAGGGAGCCATCACATTTGATGACTCTGTACAGTTCTTGGAGGACAACAGGGTTTATCTTATCAAGACATTTGCTAACGGACGTGCCTTTGATAATACTGTATCAGTACTGCTTGACATTAGCAAATTAGATCCTGCGTACATTACTGTACTCAACAAGACACAGGTGCCAGAAGCGTAGGAGATAAGTTATGATGGATAGCCAGAAAAGAGAAAGCTTGTTAGCGGATGTGAAGCTTGCAGTAAAAATTACCTGGAACAATGCCAATACAGATAAAGAGCTATCCAGCATGATTGATGATGCAGAGGCTTATATGAACCATTTACTAGGAGCAGAGATTGATTACTCTGCTCCAGGGATGTTTCACAAGCTGTTTATCGATTATTGCCTGTATGCTCATAGTAATTGTTCTAATGAATTTGAGTCAGCTTATATTACTGATATATTGAGATGCCAGGAGTGTGTGGCTGTACAGCAGAGAGGAACCCAGAATGAAGACAAAGACGAAAATACCATTATTCAATGATGGCTTTATTGACTGCTATAGAACCAATGAAATGAAGTCAGACTTTAATGCTCCCCAAAATGCAAAGAAGCTCAGCGATATGACTTTTGTAGTGTCACTTGCATTTGAGGAGATGAGTAAGCGTGACCAGGACTTAGAATTTGCTGAGGCAAATAACAGACAGCTGTCACTAAAGCTCAAAACACCTTTGTATGAGGGTGTAAATAAGATGCATAAGGTAGTACTGAATGGCAGTCTTTATGACATAATCAAGCTTGACTATAGCAGGAAAGATGGAACCATGTATTTTTATCTGGAAGAGGTGAGAAAAATTGCTGAATGAAATAAGGGAGAAGCTTGAGGAGCTGCAGGAAAAGGACAGTGATACCTATGGCAGAGTAGTAATGTATGGCAGGGTTGTTGATGACAAGCTTCCTGCTGAATGGAACTATATCACATTTAACAGGGAAAATATCAGGCGCACTGGTACAAACAGGAGAGATTTCAACGAATATTTTGAAGTCAATCTGGTACATGAGGACTTTATACCAGAGGAAGCGGTGTATGAGCTTATAGCGGATTTAGAAACTGTCAAAGGCTTAAAACAGGCTGATGTTGATGTGATTTTCAACTACGCAGCAAAGTCAAAAAACACATCAACAGTGGTAGAGGTTGCAACTATAACATTTACGCATCCTGTGAAAGGATATACAAAAGCTTATGAGTAGATTTGAACTAGATGCAAAGGACATAGAGATACTGGAGCATACCATACAGGAGTACCAGCAGGGGGCAGAGGAAAGAATAACCGAGTATCTCCATGGAAAAGGATATGAGATATTATCAAATTCCATACAAAATATAATACCAGTATCTAATCGGGAGAAAAAACATGCCAGGAACTATAAGGCACTTCGTGACAGATATAAGGACAGCAGCCTTGCGGTTACAGTTGGTTCAATCCCACGATTTGGTTACTTATATTTCCCTGATGATGGAAGCAATACCATTCATCACGCTGGCCAGCAGCACTTCTTTGAGCAGGGTATAGAAGATGAAAAAGAAAATGTAATAAACGGAATCTTAGATGCTATTAAATTTAACAAGTAACAGGAGGTAGAAGATGAAGACAACAAATTTTGGTGAATTTTCCGAGTTTACATGTGACGAGCTTGGAATAAAGGTCAGTGGTGAGAAAAATCACAAGGTAGTTGCAGCAGTTGGAAGCATTGAGGAATCAATGAATACAAAGACTGTAGTAAAAAAGTACAAAGGCATTGAGGCAAAGACGAGGACGAAATCAGACGGCACTGGTGAGGTAAAGATAAGTGCTCATGTTGATTATGACACATATATTAAGATATATGGCATGGACGTAGAGGGACTTATCAAGGGAGTCACTGCATATGGTCAGGACTCTGTACACAAGCCATTTTCCATTACATCCCTCGTCCTTGATGAGGACGATAATAAAAAGTTAAAGGCATATCCAAATGTAATCATCAAGGAGGGCAAGTCAGGTAAGATTGAGAATGGCGGTGAAGAGGTTCAGGAGATTGAACTCACTATTTCTGTCATGCCAGATGAGTATGGTATCGGAATGTATGAAGCCTTATATGATGAGATGGATGAGGAAATGGCTCAGAAGTGGATGTCAGATTTTACCCCTGCATGGGCACATGGTGAGAGTACACCACAGCAGGATACAGCAGATGAGTCAATTCCAACAGTATAGGAGGCAGATGGATGAACGCAAAAGTATTAGTGAGATTCAGGGATAAAAATACAAAGGAGATTAAGGAACCGGGTACAATCATCACAGTGACCAAGAAACGCTTTGAGGAAATCAATTCAAAGCATGAGTACCTGGAAGAGGTTAAGGCAGACAAGGAGTAGAGATTAAGGGTATCGGTTTACGGTACCCTGTTTTATTGGAGGAAAATATGGCAAATAATACACAAACACTTGAGCTGGCAAATGGTGAAAAAGTAGAGCTTACTTTGACATTTGCAAAGCTGTATCAGTTAAGAAATCGTAAACCACAGGAATATGAAAAATTTAATGACGTAGTGATGAATGGAACAAAGGATATGTTTGATTTCATGAGAGTGAATTATACAGCATATCTTTGCAGCAATGTGGATAATCTGGATGCATGTATGTCCTTTGAAGATTTCGTGAATGAGAGCACATATGACATAAATATGCAGGCGGATATAGCACAGGGCTTTCTTAGCTCTAAAAAAAAATCGGCTTCCGCAAGCCCTTCATAGACGCTACAAAAAAGACAAAAGGAAAAAAGCTTCGCATACCCAAATTTAAACTTGAAGAAATTGAGGATTATTACACTTATTATGTTCAGATTCTGGGGATAAGTGAGGATTTGTTTTGGAATGCGGAGCTTTCTTTTGTTAAAACTGTGGCAGCGAATAAGGATGCTTATGATAACTGGGCAAATTATGTAAGAGAAAAGGAGATGGAGAGACTCTATGGCGAAAAGCAGAAAGGATGAAGCAAAAGTAAAATTTACTGCCGAGACTACTGAATTCAAACAGGGGATAGAGAAAGCAGAAACCGCAATTAAAGGCTTAAAGGGTGAATTAAGACTCAATAGCGCTGAGATGGAGAACACAGGGAGAACTACAGAAGGCTTGCAGAAAAGGCACCAGTTATTACAGGCTCAGCTTGAGGAGACAAAGGTCAAAGAGGAAAACCTCAATTCAAAGTTACAAAAAGCAATCGAAATATATGGAGATAACTCAGAAGTAGCTGCTAAGCTCAGAAAAGAGATTTCTTACACCAAAGCTGAAGAGGAAAAGATAAAAAAAGCCATTTCAGATGTAAATGATGAACTGGCTGCAAACAAAAAAGCGGAGGAAGAGAGCAAATCTGCATCTGCGCAGCTTAACGAGAAAATCGAAGAGCAGCAGAGCAAGTTGAAGGAACTCAAACAGCGGTATGTGGACGTTGCCCTGGAATCAGGAAAGAACTCAAACGAAGCTCGTGGACTTCAAAAAGAGATGAAGGAGCTTAATAGTGAACTGGTAGCCAGCCAGAATAAATTCGCTGGCGTGAATGAAAAAGCAGATTCACTTACATGGGCTTTGGATGATTGTGGTGGTGCTGCATCCAGCGCTTCAAGTGGTGGTTTTACAATTTTTAAGGGTGTACTTGCTGATTTAGCATCAAATGTAATAAGTGGATGCATTGATGCCTGTAAGGAGCTGGGAAAATCTGTTTTGGAGTCTGGAATGAGCTTTGAAAGCTCTATGAGCAAGGTTGAGGCTCTATCGGGTGCCAGTGCGGATGAGATGGAGCAGTTGAAGCTCAAGGCACAGGAAATGGGCAAAACAACCAAATTTACTGCAACTGAGTCAGCGGATGCATTTGGATATATGGCATTGGCTGGATGGGACACTTCACAGATGTTAGATGGAATAGAGGGTGTTCTTAATTTAGCTGCTGCTTCTGAAATGGACTTGGCAACAGCATCTGATATTGTTACTGATAACTTGTCTGCATTTGGATTAACAGCGGGTGCATCCGGAGAAGAGGTTGGTAAGTTAGCAAATCAACTTGCTGACCAGATGGCATATGCTATGTCTCATTCCAATACAAGTACAGAGCAGTTAGGTGAAGCCTGGAAAAACTGTGCAGCTACATCAACACAGCTTGGCTACAGTCTGGAAGACACCACGGCAGCCCTCATGGTAATGGCAGACTCTGGAATTAAGGGAGGAGAGGCTGGAACGGCTCTCAGTTCAATCATGACCAGACTTGGAAATAATGTATCAGATTGCAGGACTATGCTGTCTGATTACGGAATAGAAGTATATGATTCTGAGGGTAATGTTAAGAGCCTTTCTGAAATTCTGGGAGGAATGAAAGAGGTCTGGGCAGGACTTACGGATGAGCAGAAATCTAATCTGTCATATGTGGTTGCAGGAAAGACCGCTCAATCAGAGCTTATGACTGTTCTCGGAGAGTCAACAGGAAGCTTTGAGGAGTATGCTGCAGGGCTGTCAGACTGTTCGGGTGCAGCATCAGATATGTCATCCACCATGCTTGATAATCTCTCTGGTGATGTAACACTTATGCAATCGGCTTTTGATGGACTTAAGCAGACCATATTTGAGGATGCAGATGGTCCGCTCCGTGATGTCGCACAGGGGATTACAAATGAGCTGATTCCTGCGGCAGAGGATATGTATGCAGATATTAAGGATGGTATTGCATGGATGGGTGAGCACAAGACTGCTGTAGAGGGAGTGGCGCTTGTGGTTGGAAGCCTTGCGACTGGTATTGCTGCATACAATGTAGTTGCTGGTATAGCAGCTATTAAACAGTGGGCACTTGATGCAGCTTTTTTGGCTAGTCCGGTTACGTGGGTTGTTGCAGGACTCGCACTGGTAGTTGGAGGCTTTGTTCTTTTATGGAATAAATGTGACGGCTTTCGCCAATTTTGGATTGATGCGTGGGATGGTATCACAGGCTTTTTTTCGGGTGCCCAGGAAAACATATCAAATGGAATAAAAGCTGTAGGAGATTTCTTTACAGGATTGCCGGACAGAGTACAGGGCGGAATAGATACATTTAAGACCAACGTCTCAAACCGTTTTGCAGAAACCTATTCAAATATTGATGAGTTGACTGGCGGTGGGCTGAGTGCTGTTGTGGGGCTTACAGAGCATAACCTGTCACTAATGAAGTCTGCCTATGATGGTGCTGGCGGTGGCATAGAGGGTGTTGCTGCAGGAATGATGGCAGGAGTACATTCTCTCATGGAAGAGGGCTATGAGGGACTCAATTCACTCACAGGAGGAAAACTTGGAAACTTATTATCTACTGTGGATGAAAAAATGGGGGCTGTACATGAAAAATTCTCTGGTGTAGTGGATAAGGTCAAGGGATTATTTGATTTTGACTTTAAATGGCCAACAATCAAAAGCCCGTCACTGGATGTAACATGGAAAACTGAGGGAAAGCTTGCACAGGCTGCCAAGCTGCTTGGATTTGATGGACTGCCATCATTCAGCGTCAAGTGGAATGCAAATGGTGCAATTTTGACTAAGCCTACAATCTTTGGATATGCCAATGGTCAATTCCAGGGAGGTGGAGAGGCAGGACCAGAAGCTGTACTGCCTATTCATGTATTGGAAAATTACATCAACAATTCAATGATGAGCTTTGTGGATGCCATTCCTCAGATTGATTATAACAAGCTGGGAAAATCAGTTGCGAAAGCAGTAAAGAACAATCCGTCAACTCTTGTAATTGGAGAAAGAGAAGCCAGAAGAGTTGTGGCTGAATTAGTATAGGTGGAAGTATGGAGATATTTTATCTTAACAATGCGGGTAAAAAAATTAATATGGATGGATTTCCCATTGCAATTCAGGAACCAGAAAATCTTTTTGCCTATGAGTGGGACTATGAAACCAAAAAATCTACAATAACCAGTTTTACAAAGGATGTAGCGGTTAAGAATGTGACATTATCAATATTTGCAGAGTCCAAGGAGGAATTTGGTGAGATTATGAATAATATCTGTGCGGTTACAGAGACAGATATTATTTCACTCTCACCAGGAAAGCTATATGTAAATGGCTATTATCTGTCCTGCTATATAAATGCTTCGGAGTACACGGAATATGAAGAGGATTTTTATACGACAGACAAGAAGATTCAGATTGTAACGGCTCATCCATTCTGGATAAAGGAGGAGCTGTTTTCTTTTGCCCGCATTACAAATGTGATTTTTGACTCTGATGGATTAGATTATGACATGGGGTATAGCTATGATTACTCAAATAGTCTGGTAAATCAGAAAATTATTAATAATCACTATGCAGCATGTGATTTTGAAATGACAATCTATGGCAGTTGTGAAAATCCTCATATTAGTATCGGAGCGCATACATATAGTGTGGAAGCTTCACTGATAACTGGTGAGTATATAAAAATTAATTCGATCACCAAGAAGATTTACAAGGTCAAAAATAATGGGGAGAATATAAATCTATTTCATTACAGAGGTCGTGATTTCAATGTTTTTGAGAAGATACCGACTGGGATTTTAAATGTTGCCTGGGGAGGTGGTTTCGGATTTGATATTAAACTTTTACAGGAGAGGAGTGAACCTGAATGGACTTGATATATGTAAACCCGAATGGGATAGAGATAGGAATGATTCAGGACTTTACCTTTGATACAGCATTCGGAAAAGATGAAAATGATTTTTCCCTCACTCTGGATATTAATGACCATTGTTGCGACAAAAATTATTCCATATTTATTGAGAACACTGAATTAGGTGGAAAAATAGATAAAATCCTTGTAGACACAGCTAGTAATAATGTGACATACGAGGGGCGCACCTGGCATGGCATTATTGAGAACAAGGTTATTGAGCCAGATAAAGGGCAGGACTATAAGATTGTAAGCGGTGAAGCAAATAGTGTACTTGAGTCGATTATAGAGGATATTGGTCTGGCTGGGATATTTACTGTTTCAACAGAAAATTCGGGAATAACAATCGCTAAGTACCAGTTTGAGCGATATTGTAAGGCCTATACAGGCATGCTGGGAATGCTGTATGCGTACAAGGGCAAATTGTCGTTTTCTTATGAGAAAGGTCATGTAATACTTTCGGCGGTACCTCTGTATGACTATTCAACGGATGAGGAATGGGATAGCAGCCAGTTTGATTTTTCGATTGAAAAGAATTACCGCCCAGTAAATCATTTGATATGTTTAGGGGCTGGGGACTTGAAAAACAGAAATGTAATACACATTTTTACAGATGTAAATGGTGGGATATTACCATACTCAAAAAAGGGTGTTCCTCTGGCTGATGCGGATTACATTTTAGATAAATCACAGCAGGTTCTCTTTGGTGTTGATGAAGTGACAGACACATATGATTATGGAAATGCCTCAACCACCGAAAATTATGTGTTGTGTGCGGGGCAGCCATCTAACTGGTCGAGAGTATATACAGATTATTACTATAAATCAGGTGACAAGTATGCTCTAAATGAAAGAGATTATATAACTGAGCATACAATTTTGAGCTCTAAACCAACAGACTGGGATAAAAATTTTGGAAGCTATTTCACAAAAAATGGTGAAAATTTTCAAAATGTGACAGGTGAAAATGTTACTACATATAATCTGTTAAAAGCTAAACCATCCGATTGGAATACTCAGTATAAAAGCTACTTTTACTGCTATTCAGATGGCACTACAAAAGAGTATCGGAGCATACCGGCAGATAAGAGTACAGAATATATCCAGCAGACAATGCAACCCTCTGATTGGAGCACGAATTATTCAAACTACTATTATGCAGACCCTGTTTATGAATACGAATACAAAATAAGGCTGAAAACTACAACTGGAATTTGGGTAGTGCTGACTAAAAGGTCGTCTGAGCCTGTGAGTGAATATAGAGATGGTGGCAAAATTCGCAAAGCCAGCAGGAAAATAGTAGTTGCATGGAATTATGAGAAGGTAAATGGAAGCGAAGCTCCTGTATGGCAGCCTGGTACATACTACACTGCAAAGTCTATTGATGTAGCTCCATCCTGGAAAGATGGGGAGTACTACACTGCTGTTAATTCAGTGACAGCTCCAGCGTGGGCAAGTGGCAAATATTACAGGGCGGAGACCGTGGAGGTGATACCATCATGGATAAATGGAAAGTACTACCAGCTGTATATTGATAATTACGCAGATCTGGTTAATGGGGGCTTAAAAAGGCTGTCAGAATTAAATAATTCCGACAAATTAGGCATATCATTTGATGCCTCACAGGAATATGACATAAATGATATTGTTGGAGCCAAGGAAAATATTACAGGGATTTCGGTGTCAAAGAAAATTACTAAAAAAATAGTGAAAATCAAGAATGGAACTACAGAGATAAATTATGAGATAGGAGAGTGACAGAGTATGAGTTTAAATCTTATAACAGGCTATTCAGGAACATCACACATCACATCTGCAAGTGATGGGTGTACAAATGCGGGGCTATACGGCAATGGCAAATATGTGCTCAATATAGCTGAAAAATTTGGAGCTGAGATTATATCAAATAACCTTATTCGTATAAAAAGTGGGTATGCAATTAACCAGGGGCGAAAGATTGAGCTTGCCATTAATGATTATGAAGAGGTTGAAATCGATAATGGATTACAGGGAGTTAAACGTTGCGATTTAATTGTTATTCATTATGAAAAGAATCTCACAACTGGAATTGAAACCGGCAGCGTAAAAGTTATTAAGGGAACTTCTGGAGATACATATTCGGATCCGGTGCATACATCCGGCGATATTATCAATGGAGCAAATGAAGATGATTTTTTGCTTTATAGAGTAAAAATAAATGGACTGAGCATAGAGGCTGTTGAGCCATTATTCACAGTAACAGAAAGTTTGATGACTTTGCTTGATAATATCCAAACTATCTCAACGACAGAGATTAATACTATTGTTGGAGGAGCTTAATGAGGAGAGGAACAACACCTGCTATTGATATTAAAATTAATGGAATAGACTGTGATTATATTGAAAAATGTTTTGTTACTATAAAGCAGAATGCAAACGAAAAAACATATCAAGTTTCTCCTGATGATAAGGGAAGCCTTAAGGTTTGCCTATCACAGAATGATACACTGTCGTTTTCCTCTGGAATAGTTAGTATTCAGGTTAAGGCAAAATTGAAAGATGGAAATGTGGTTGCAAGTAGTATTTACAGAGCATATATGCATGAGATTTTAAACACGGAGGTGATTTGATGCTAGATATTGAACTTGAAGGTGATAAATCACTAGATATTGAACTCGATATAAAAGATTACAATCCTGGCACAGATGACTATGAAAAGCTGAATAATATTCCAACTCTAAATGGTGTTCCTATAATTGGTAATATCAATGAATGTGATCCTACTGTGCCGGAGTGGGCAAAAGCAGAACAGAAACCAAGGTATTGTGCCAGTGAAGTGAATGCTGTCGGGGTGGAGGACATCATAACAATAGAAGAACTGGCAAATTTATTTAAAGAAAGCGAGGAATAAAAATGGTTAACTTTTTGGATAAGGCAGGAGTAACTTACTTAGTAAGTAAAATAAAGGAAATTGCAAATGGTAAGGTTGATAAAGCTGCTGGTAAAGGATTATCAACGAATGATTATACAACGGAGGAGAAGGACAAGCTGGCAGGTATTGATACAGGAGCAACAAAAAATACTGTAGATACAACCATTAGTTCGACAAGTACAAATGCAATATCAGCAAAGGCTGTTTACGAAGCTTTACAGAAAAAAGCAGCAACGACCTCACCAAGTTTTACAGGAACACCAACAGCTCCTACTCCGGCAGATGGTGACAGTACGACCAAAATTGCAACTACAGCATTTGTTAATAATGCTGTCAGCTCTGCTGTGGCTGGAGTAGATGCTATGCGTTTTAAAGGGACCTTGGGAACAGGGGGAACTGTTACAGTCTTACCTACAACTTACAAAGTGGGAGATACATATCGTGTAATTACAGCTGGTACATATGCTGGTCAGGTTTGTGAAATTGGAGATTTGGTCATGGCAATTGAATCCAAGGATGCTAAGAATAACTTGGATACAGACTGGACTGTGGCTCAGACAAATATTAATGGCGCAATTACAAAAATTACTGCCACTGCTCCAATTGCAGTAAGTGGTTCAGGCTCTTCCAGAGCATTGACACATGCCGCGTCTGGAGTGACAGCCGGCACATATAAAAGTGTGACTGTAGATAAAAATGGGCATGTTACATCTGGAACAAATCCAACCACGCTTGCTGGATATGGAATTACAGATGCAATCAAGAGCTCTGACCTAGTAGCAATTACCAATACAGAAATAGATGCAATGTTTAGTTAGGAGGATTTGAATTATGGCTGTAAAAAAATTTTTAGATATTAATGGATTTAAACACTTTGTTGAAAAGGTGATTGGAAAAACGGATATTTCTGCTATTGGGGATGGCACTGTTAAGGGGGCTATTGAGGATATAAACCAAAGTTTAAATTTATCATTTCATACAGTTAATTTAATATATAGTGGGACACCAACTACCCTTGTTGATGTTTCGCAGGCTTTAAATTATCGTTGTATTTTTGTGGTGGAACAAATAATAAAGGCTACTAATTCTTATAGATATTATTGCCCTCAAATAATCCCTACTGAGTTTATAAAAGATAAAGCTCCCTATCCGATTTACTTTATCAGTCCAGTTGATGTTAACGTATGGTGCAGAGATGGAAAACTATACATATTAACTGACTCATCAAGTGATACCAATATATATCAACTATATGGTGTAAATTAATTTTGATACATATATAAACAGCTTATACTTTGCAAGAAGTCATAATTATTAAGGAATGTATGACCCAATAAAGACTATGGGGATTGCATAAGCATTATTATTAGATAGGGTAAAAATTGGGGTTGAACTGCTTTTTGCAATTTGAAAACTATTTGGAACTGAACCGCCCAAAATTGTGTATCCTTCATCCCAATAATTTAAAACTACACAAAAACTAATACTACCTCTCATTGCAAATAAAACGGTAGAAGAATATACATTAGTCATGTTGAAATTTCTTTTAGTATTACTGGCAAGAGTATATACAAATAAACTTTGTATGCTATCTGATAATAATCGCTTATTGGCAACTTCTAAACTTTGGATTACCTAGCAGAAAGGAGACAACATGAAAATAAGAATTAGAGGCAGACCAGAACATTAAATAAAATATCATCTAACGAAGAAAGGCGTTAATATGAATAGAATCGAAATAGAGCGCAGACTCACAAAAGTTGAGGAGCGGGCTAAATCAAATACCCACCAGATAGAAGACCTGAAGCCTATAGTCAATGAGATACATACTATGAGCCAGACCATGGTTGAACTGGTGGAGGAGGTTAAGCATACGAATGAAAATGTATGCACCCTAGATGAAAAAATAGACAGCATGGATGCTCGTGTAGATGAAATGGAAAGAGCACCAGCGGTTAGCATCGAAAAATATAAAATGACAGCAGTAACATCAATAATCAGCACAGTTGCAGGAGCATTAGCAACAGGGCTGATTTTTTTAATAGCACAAAATGTGTAAGGAGGAAAAGGACATGTTAAGAAATTCAGTTTTAAAACCATCTGTTAATACACAGAAATGGGTAAAGGCAGCAGGAATCAGAGCAATCAAAACCATGGCACAGGCTGCAATCGCAGGAATTGGAGCGGCGGCAGCAATGAGGCAGGTTGACTGGATGTATGTTCTGTCGGCATCCGCATTGGCGGGGGTGTTATCAATATTAATGTCAGTTGCTGGAATTCCAGAAGTAGAAAGTGAGGAAAAATAGAATGAGTAGAATAATCGATTTATCAAAGTACAATGTAGTAGCAGATTTTGGAGCTGTGGCTAACAGCGTGGATGGAGTCATCATCCGAGCTGGTTATCGTGGATATGGCTCAGGCAAAGTGGTTCAGGACGAAAAGTTTGTTGAGTTTGCACAGGCATGCAAAGAACATGGCATACCATTTGGCATATACTTTATGTCTCAGGCAGTAAATATTGAGGAGGCAGAAGAGGAGGCACAGTTTGCTGTGACTTTTGCAGAGCAGTATGGAGCAAGCCTTCCACTGTTTATTGATTCCGAGGACGGAGACGGTACAGCAAAGGTTGTTCGTGCTGACGGGCTGTCAAAAGAGGATAGAACAGCAGTTGTGAAAGCTTTCTGTGAGCGAGTAACCACCTCTGGAAGAGAAGCAGGAGTGTATGCTTCTGAGTCATGGTTCAGGAGCAACCTTGACTATGACCAGATTAAGCAGTATAAAATCTGGTGCGCTAAGTATGGCACAAATGACGGTACCGCACAGACAAGCCCTGCACTTGAAAAAGTTGATATGTGGCAGTACACATCAAAAGGTGTTGTGCCTGGCATAAATGGTAATGTGGATTTAAGTGAGTGTTATCTTGAGATTAAAGCAGAATCTCCTACACCAACTGTACAGCCTGCAGCAACAAAGCCAAGCTACATCAAAAATGATAAGGTAGGCGAGTATCAGCACGCTGCTAACATTGGCTTTGATTTAAAAGGGACAAGCTCTGAGTTAGCTGAGGATAAAATCTTTGGACCTAAAACTCAGAATATCGCCAAGACACACTTGATTTACTACAACATTCAGGGCTGCCCTACTGCGGTCAGATGGTGGCAGGGTATTATTGGTGTAACTGTGGATGGTAAGTTTGGAGGCAAGACACTTGAAGCGACCAGAGCATGGCAGAAAGCACATGGTCTTGTTACAGATGGAGTTGTTGGACTCGCTACTGTAACAGAAGCTTTAAGATAAAAAGTACCGGCAGGGAGTGAAAATCTTCTTGCCGGTGTTTTTTAATCCAAAGTTTAA
>CAVFAM010000331.1:0-5457 GCA_963620375.1 Bacteroidaceae bacterium | reverse complement strand
GAGAAAAGGCGTGTGGGTCTTGCCAGAGCCCTGATGGGGGATTTTGATATGCTGATTCTTGATGAGCCGACAGCGGAGATTGATGCGGTTATGGAGGAGCGGATTATCAGATTCCTGGATGAGATTCTGGATAAGGATAAGATGCTTGTGGTTATTACTCATAGACCTAAGATTTTGGATATATGTAATCGGACTGTGAGGTTGGAAAGGGAAAAGTAGGAGAGGCGAAAATTTAAAAGGATGTTGTTCCTTTATGTAGTAAATGATATAATAAATATACCCTTGGGAGAGGGAAAGGAAATAAATGCCTAAAACATACGAAGAGTTGGACTTTACAGATGACTTTATGTTTTGCAAAGTCCTGATTAACAATCCAGAGCTATGTCATGAATTATTGGAGCTGATTATTGGTAAGAAAGTAGGTAAGTTTACAAGACTTGATAAGCAGATGCCAATTGAAATCACTGCCGATGGAAAGGGCATCAGATTTGATGTATATAGTGAGGATGACCAAAACGTTGTGTATGACTGTGAGATGCAGACATCAGGCAGTGATAATCTGCCCAAGAGAACGAGATACTATCAGGGTATGATAGACCTCAATCTGATTGAGCGGGGAGCAGACTATACTGAGCTTAAGAAGAGCTATATTATTTTTATCTGCACCTTTGATGTATTTAAGCAAGGCTTACACAAGTACACTTTTAGAAACTGCTGTGAGGAGTCTCCACAGCTTGTGCTTGATGATGAATCCACAAAGATTTTTCTATGTGCGGGAGGAAACGCAGATGATGTTTCTTCGCAGATGAAGGATTTTTTGGACTGGATGGTACACAAGCGAAAAGGTAAAAGTAAGTTCGTACAGAGGCTGGATGAAGCGGTACAGAAAGCCAGAAATCATGAGGAATGGAGGCTGGAATATATGACATTACTTATGAGAGATAACAAGATGCGTGAGGAAGGACGTATTGAGGGAAGTGCCAAAGAGATAGTTGAAATGGGGCTTGAATTTGGACTTTCAGAGAGTGAAATACTTTCAAGATTACAGAAAAAATTAAACATTAAATCGGGTAAAGCAAGGGAACTGTTTGGAAAATACAAGAATGAGGAGAGGCTTTAATGCCTCTCCTTTATTGTGCTTATCACCGCAGTCTTTTTTGCTCTTGCTTTGGGGATTATTGAGTTTATTGACAGAGGAATACGCAAAAGGAGCAAATAGATGACACAAAATAATAGAATTAGAAAAATTTGGATTTATCTACTAGGAATTATAGGAGTTCCGATTCTACTATCTATTGTTTTTGTTATTCTGCAAAATACAATAGGAGAGGACATCATATCTGATGGTTTAGCCCTAGCGGTAATAAACTTAACTACATACCTGATTCCATTCGTATTTTACATAAAGCTATTTGACAGAGAAATTTTGGAGGACAGGAAGCAGGCAAAATTTGTATCAGCAATAAAGTATCTGGCAATCAGGAAACTGTAAATGAAGTGGTGGGCTTTAATATTCTTATTGGCATCGCTGTAACCTGTATTATGGGACCATTTGTTGAGGAAATTGTATACAGGTATATGATACAGGACTGGTTGGATAGCAGGATAAAGAATAAGCTAATGGTAATCGTTATTAGTGCAGCCATTTTTGCGTTAATACATATGAATGAGCTGGATATATGGATTTTGGGGGAATATTTCGTGTCAGGGCTTGTCTTGACGATTTTGTATCATAGAAGGCATAGCATATATACAAATATTTTGGTTCATGGGATGTTTGAGACGAGGGTGTTTAATATTGTGCAGATGATATTGAGCTTGTTACTTGCGGTATAATTGTTTATCTATGTCTCGTCCACTATACATTATTCTAAGAATTGTGACTACTTTTGTATCTGTATCAGGAATATAGAGTACAACATAGTTATCTACAGGTAATATATGGAGTCCACGGTTTTTCCATGGCTCTTTATCGTATATTCGATATTTTTCTGGCATAGTGTCCAGACTTAATATATGTTCTTCTAAGCGGTCAATTTGACCGCTTGCATTTTCAGGAGCCTGCAGTTCAAAAGCTATATATTCATAAATACTTCTTAAGTCTTCATCAGCCTGCTCTGATATTTCTATTTTATATTTCATAAGCCATAATCATTGCGAATATCAGCAAAGGCAGAAGTCGCACTTTTTGTACGTCCAGCCTGCATATCAGCATATCCTTTCTCTAATTCTTTGCTTAATTCTGACTCAGACAAGGCACTAATGTCAGTAGGTCTGTCAGCTGGAAGCTTCACTTCAAATGGAAGTCCTCTCTGCAAAATAATTTGTTTATAAAACATATTTATAGCACTTGATGCTGGAATACCAAGTGAAGATAGAATGTCTTCTGCTTTTTCCTTGACTTCTGGTTCAATTCTTGCATATAAATTTGCTGATTTTGTAGCCATATAGAATCGCTCCTTTCAAAATTAGATTTATTATATTTTTTATTATATACATATGTGCGTACAATAGCAATACTTATTACATTGAAGTAAAAATAAAGACAATGCAATAAGCATGATGCTTAATACATTGTCTTTTATGTTATGAGAAGTCTGCTTACTGATTATCAGCAGCCCCATCATTCTCAGAGCTTTCAGTCTCTGTATTTTTACTTTCTGTATTTTCGGTCTCTGTAGTCTCAGTATCCTTTGCCTCAGTAGACTCAGTCTCAGTAGAAACCTCAGTCTCAGTCTCATGCTCTACCTTTGGATCCAGATATGTCCACTCATTTGAGCTTCTGAATACTGTATTGCTTGAACCCATCTGGTTTACTACTACTGTATCGCCATCCGCTAAAGCGTTCTTGTTAATAGAAAGCATTCCGATTGATACCTGTGTACATGAAACCTTTTCGCCATTTATGAATACTCGGCTGGACTGTGTGAAGTTCTTGCCGTAAATGTAAATCTTATCCTCGATAGCAGATGGTCTGATGTCTGTTATCTCGACATCGTCAATTCCCATTACAAGGTCTGATGCTGGGTAGAGGTCTTCTCCGTTGTAGCAGTAGCGTTTTCCGTAGAGGATATCGTACTGTAAGTTCTCAAGTCCCTCAAGGTATGTTGCGCTGTCAGACTGTGTCTGATGGTAATTGAAGATTGTTCCCTCATGGATACCAACTGAATCTGTGATTGAAGCAAGTAACTGGTATGCGTAGAGGTCTGCATCCTTTTTCTCAAGTCCGAAGTTGTTCCATGTGATGTATTTTGTCTTGTAGATGCTTCCTGACTTCATATCATCATCTGTAAGTCCCATTGTAGGAAGATGGTCTCCAAACATAACAACGACTGTGTCCTCATCACGCTGTGAAAGTCTATCAATAAGTGATGAAATAAATCTGTCTGAAGCATTAAGCTGGTTTACATAATATGTCCACTGGTTTGCCTGGGCTTCATCATCTACACCTGATACTGTGATTGCAGGATTTTCGATGACTGGCTCTGTTGGGTAGTCACCATGTGTACAAACTGTAATAGTATAAGTAAAATCAGAACCTGGTGTAGCATCAAGGGTCTTCATTGTCTCGTTTACGAGAATATCATCAGTTGACCAGCTTCCGTTTGGAGTGAGTGCTGTGATATTCATAAGCTCCTTACTTGTGAAAGTATCGAAGCCCATCATTGAAAATGCGTTTGCACGGCTATAGAAGTTACCACCGTTGTTATGTACAACGTGTGTTGAATAGCCAATCTTTGACAGGTCGGAAGCAATTGCCTCACAATCTGTTTTCTTAAGTATTGTCTTGTATGGGTATTCACCTGTTCCGAAATACTGCATGCTCATTCCGGTAAGTACCTCGAACTCTGTGTTTGCTGTTCCTGCTCCAACTACTGGAACTGTAAGGTAGCCGCTTGAGAAGTTATCCTCAAGGTAGTGGAAAGTAGGAATAGGATCCTCACTTGTCTGAAGGAAGTTGATTTCCTCTGGGTCACAGAATGACTCTAAAAGTACACAAATGATGTTTGGACCATCTGTTCCGTTTGTTGTAGTCTGTTCAGCAGCAGTTTCAACATTTGTCTCAATCGCTGCGATTGTATCTTCTGAATAGTTGTCTGGCTTCTGCATACCTCTGTCTACCACACTTGATGAGAAAGAGTATACAAATCCATAGTCCTCATAGCCCTGGGCGATGTTTGTGTAGTAATCAGCGACTACATTTGTGCTCTGTGCTGCATTAGTTGTAAGTGGAATGCCTACAAAGAATAATGACAGGCAGGCAATTGGGTACATTACATAATGAAGTTTTCCCTGATAACGAGGTCCCTTGATGAAGAGAGCCACAAGGAAAAGTGCAAATGCACCAAGACCAAATACTACAATAGTAGCCTGCTCAGCTGTAAAGTAGCTTGTGTTGTTCATTGCAAAAAGCTCTGGGATACATTTCAAATCAGTATATCCAAAAGGAGTTACACGGTTTGAAAGTACACAGCCGTTTATTATTCCAAGTATTGTCCAGAAACCTGATATAACAACTCTCCAGAAAGCTCTTCTTCTGAAAAAGTAAACCAGTGTCAGTGATGCAAATACAAGGAAAGAGTTATAAAGGTAAGCAAGTGTATGTGTGCCCACAAACTGGAATGCTGATATTAAATCTCTTCTTGAAATCACCTCAACTAAAAATACGATTGCAAGTGCTATAAGTGCATGACCTACAAGCGAGTATTTATTCATTGTGTCAATGACTTTGTTGTATCTTGCTGAGTGTTCCTTCTCCTTCTTAACAAATAAGAAGCGTCCTGCTTTTACAAAGATTGATTTTGTTTTATCTAAAATTTTCTTCATATTTACCTCCAATTTCACTACGTAAAAATATAGTCAAAAATAATAACAAAAACAAGAGCAATAATATATGAAAAAAAAGGCGTAAAGCAAGGGTTATTGTAAAATGTGAATAAAAAATGAACAAAATATGACAAAACCACCAATCCCTGACAGGAAATGGTGGTTTTAGTGAAGTCAAAAGTACTATATATTATTTGACGAACTTCTCAATAGCATCGTTCAAATCCTTGAGAGCCTGCTCGTCTCCAGTCTCCACAGCATCCACAATACAGTGGTTGATGTGATCCTCAAGAATGATTTTTCCTACATTATTAATAGCAGAGCGGACAGCCGCAATCTGAACCAGCACCTCAGTGCAGTCACGACCATTCTCAATCATGGTCTTGATTGACTCCATGTGACCGATAGCACGGCTCATACGGTTCAGGACAGCCTTGGTGTTCTCGTGGTGATGTGGGTGAGAACCATCGTGGGTGTGGGGATGTTCGTGATGGTTCTCATCATCATGAACGTGCGTGTTATCATGACTATGTTCATCATCATGGACGTGTGTGTTATCGTAACTGTGTTCAGCATTATGACTGAGCATATCGTCATGATTGTATTCATCAGCATGGATATGAATACAGT
>CAVFAM010000330.1:0-3197 GCA_963620375.1 Bacteroidaceae bacterium | reverse complement strand
GGACCATCCGGCTCAGGCAAGTCAACACTTCTAAATATCATAGGAGGCATAGACCAGGCTGATTCAGGCTATATCTCAATAAATGGGGATAAGCTTGAGGATATGAATGAGAAGGGACTGACCCAGTACAGAAGAAAGCATCTGGGCTATGTATTCCAGATGTACAACCTGATTGGAAACTTGAATGTCAAGGAGAATATCGAGGTGGGAGCCTATCTGTCAGATGACTCGCTTGATATTGACGAGCTTTTACATACACTGGGGCTTTACGAGCACCGCTACAAATTACCAAACCAGCTGTCAGGTGGCCAGCAGCAGCGAGTATCAATAGGCAGGGCTATTGTCAAGAACCCTGATATTTTACTCTGTGATGAGCCTACAGGAGCCCTTGACTACAAGACCTCCAAGGAAATATTAAAGCTCATAGAGGATGTAAACAAAAAATACGGAAACACAATTATCATGGTAACTCACAATGAGGCAATCAAAAATATGGCAGACCATGTGATTAAGCTCCGTGATGGAGAGGTAAGACACAACGATATCAATGAGCACAAGCTGTCAGCAGAAGAGCTTGAGTGGTAAGGAGTGTGATTAGTATGAAGAAAAAGAAGGTACGCAATCCGCTCATAAAACGTATACCAAAGGAATTGATGGGTGACTGGAAAAAGTATCTGGTAGTATTCCTCTTCCTTGTACTGACAATCGGCTTTGTGTCTGGAATGTATGTAGCCAACGAGAGCATGATGACAGCAGCCTCTGAGGGCAAGGCTAAGTACCACAAGGAGGACGGACACTTTGAGCTGGATAAAAAGGCAGATGATGCCTTAATCACTGCCATTGAGACTGGTGATAAGGCTGACATAAAGCAGTATTATCTGGATAAGGCGAAGGATGAGCTTGACGATAAATTCGCAGATGAATTTGACGACAAGTTCAGGACTGAGTTTGACCAGAAGTTTAAGGAGGAATTTGACAGCCAGTTTGAAGCTCAGGTAAAGCAGAGCATCATGGCTATGGGACTGGACGAGGCAGGTGCTGAGTCTATGGTAAGTGCAGCAGTTGAGTCTGCAAAGCAGGACGGAAGCTACCAGTCAGCCTATGACAGTGCTTATGAGAAGGCTTACGACAGTGCCTATGACGAAGCCTACGACAAGGCTTACGAGGAGGCATGGAATAAGGTACAGGATGAAATCGACGACAAGTATGATGAGGCAAAGGAAAAGTACGAGCTGGATGATAAAGACTTTGAGGCACATCCTGTAACAGTATACGAGAACTTCTTCAGAAATGAGGATGAGGACTACGATAACGATGGTACATCAGATGGTACTATCAGGGTATTTCCTCAGACAGATTACATCAATCAGGCATGTATACTGGATGGCAGACTGCCGGAAAATGAAAATGAGATTGCAATCGACAGAATGCACGCTGACAATGTAGGTGTCAAGGTGGGAGATACAATCGCTGTAAGTGGAAATGAATACGAGGTTGTAGGACTTATTGCGTATGTAAATTATTCTACGCTCCACGAGAAGGCAACAGACCTTATGTTTGACGCTCTGAAATTCGATGTGGCTATGGTGACAGATGATGGATTTGCCAGATTAAATAAGACTATTCACTATTCATACGCATGGCAGTACACAGATGAGCCTGCGGATGAGGCAGAGGAAAAGACCATGTCAGATGACTTTATGAAAGCCCTTCTGACACAGACAGTCGTAGCAGACAATGAGCTTACAGATTATGTACCATCCTACTCAAACCCTGCAATCAATTTTGCAACAGATGATATGGGTTCAGATGAGGCGATGGGTGGAGTGCTTCTGGATGTGCTTATAGTGATTATTGCCTTTATATTTGGAGTCACAATCAGCAACACAATCGCCAAGGAAAGCTCTGCAATCGGAACACTCAGGGCATCAGGCTACACCAAGGGAGAGCTTGTACGCCACTATATCTCCATGCCTGTGCTCGTGACAATCGTTGCGGCAATAGTTGGTAATGCCTTGGGCTACAGCCTCTTTAAGGGCACAGTTGTTGGCATGTATTACAACAGCTACAGTCTGCCGACCTATGAGACAATCTGGAATCCGGATGCCTTTGTAAAGACCACGGTTGTTCCTGTTATACTTATGCTTGTTGTGAACCTGATTGTCATAGTTTCAATGATGCAGCACACACCATTACAGTTTTTGAGACATGATTTGAAGAAGAGCAAAAAGAAAAAGGCAATGAGACTTCCTAGATGGAAATTTATCAGCCGTTTCCGTCTGCGTATCATGTTCCAGAATATGGCGAATTATCTGATTTTATTTGTGGGAATCCTCTTTGTGATGATTATGCTTGCCATGGCTGTCGGTATGCCGGACACACTTGCTTTTTACAAGGAAAATACAGAGAGCATGATGTTTGCGGACTACCAGTATGTGCTTAAGAGCTATGAGGATGAGGATGGAAATGCCATAAGCACAGATGTCAAGGGGGCTGAGAAGTTTGACATGACAGCCCTTATGGAAAATACAGACAATTTCAGTGAGGAAATATCTATATATGGTATAGCAGATGACAGCAGCTATGTGGATATAGCAGACCTGAAGGACTTAAAGGGAGATGAGGCATATATTTCTGCCACCTTTGCAGACAAGTACGACATCAGCGTAGGTGATGAGATTTCGCTGGATGCCAAGTACGAGAGCAAGAGCTACAGCTTTAAGGTAGTGGGTTTGTATGACAAGTGCCAGAGCCTTGCTGTATTTATGCCAATCGACAGCTTCAGCCAGACCTTTGAGCTTAAAGACAACCAGTTCAGCGGATTCTTAAGTAACGAAAAGCTTGATGACATAGACGAGGACAACATTGCAACCATAATCACCATAGAGGATATAACCAAGATGGCGAACCAGCTTGACCACTCTATGGGCTCATACATGACATATTTCCAGGTGCTTTGCATCCTGCTTTCAGCAGTGTTGATTTATCTGCTCACCAAGCTGATTATTGAGAAAAACGAAAATGCAATCTCAATGACCAAGATACTGGGCTATGAAAACCGTGAGATAGCAAGTCTCTATCTGCTTTCCACAACAATAGTTGTCATAGTATCAGACCTAATCAGCGTTGTGCTTGGCACCCAGATAATGAACTATGTGTGGAGAGCCATGCTTAAGACCTACAGTGGCTGGTTCAGT
>CAVFAM010000329.1:0-4765 GCA_963620375.1 Bacteroidaceae bacterium | reverse complement strand
AGAAGAATCCTGTAGCTGATGTATAGGGTTCTTTTTGTTTTGTATGTTTGGGTATGGCAGATTATAAAATGATAATATTGATGAGATATTGAGTCAGAAAAAGAACTGTGCTTAATTGATATTGGCGTGAAAATAAAATATAATATTATAATATAGTAATAAAGGCTTCAATTGAGAGAGGTTTATGAGTATGAATTTCAGATATGTATTTGAGAAAAAGGGAGAGGTGGCTCCAGAAAACATATTGGAGAATAATCTCTGGATTGATGTGGGAAATACTGTAAAGGATGGAGTATTTGACCATCATCAGGACGGAGGATTTGGCAGTGCCTTTGAGTGTGTACTTAGAAGAACTGACTGCTACGAGGGAATAAAATCATACATAAAATCAGATAGAGCGAATGCTGAGATAGTAATTCATGTTCATGAATACCCTGATATAGACTGTGTTTTCAGTGTATATGCCATTTACAGAATGATAGAGAAAAAGTGCGATAATCCACTAAGCGCATTTGATAAAAAAATAGCAGAAGCTCTTATGGATTATGTCAATAGAATTGATGGAGGCAGGGAGAAATGCCTTTCAAAGAGTACGCTGTACGCCTATTTCTGTAAAATTGGTGCAGACTTAGATGATTTGCAGAAAAGAAGTCAGGAGCTTATAGATGAAGGTGTAAAGCTTCTTGAACTTATAGTAGAGAAGCTGGAAAAAGCTGATTATGAAGTAAATCTTTTTGAAATGCCATTAGAGGAATACATTGATGTAAGCAGCTTGAAATATTATCCTGATTTAAAGAAAAAGTTAGAAGAGACTAATCTTAGTTATCATAATGATAAAAGAGAAAACCGGGTAATAATAAAATCAATCAACCTCTGGAATACAATTACAAAGTCTATGGAGCCGGTTAAGGCTGCAATATGGGAAAAACTGCCACAGGGGAAAGACGAATATGTCTTTGCCAGAGACGAGGATGAGTGCATCTTGACAGTATATCCATATAAGATTAAGGAGGAGAATTCAATAGATGGCACTACCCAGGTACTTATTGCTTTAAATCCTAATATGGCTGAGGCTCAGAAATATTCCCTGCTGCCGCTTGCAGAGGTAATTGAACAGTGTGAGCAGATTGAAGAAGATTTGCTATATGAGCAGACAAAGAGGTATCGAAGAGACCACAGCAAATCCAGAGAGGATGGCAGATTTGCAGAGATACCATTTTATGAAACAAGTGACCCATGGTATATCTCTGAAAAGGGAGATATTATTGATTCTCCAAGGGCGTATTCTATAATACCATATGACAGGATTCTTTCAATTATTGAAAATGATTCTTCAATGACGAAAATGGTGAGTGTTTTACGCTACAAAGTCGCTAATGGGCATGTTGATATAGAAGAAGTGCCTGATATGGGAGAAATCAGTTTCGGAGAATTATTTGGAAGAACCCGTGAAATGATAGAGACAATAAAAGATGGGCAGGAAATACAGCATATATTTGTATATGTAAAAGTAGACCCGTCTATGCTCAGATACAGCAATAACTGGCTGAAAACCTGCTGTCTCAATATGGTGGGCAAAAGGGATTCTGATTTTTCAAAGGATAACATTTTGCAGATTGATTACAGAACATGCCTGTATACAGATAATTCTATAACAATACTTGCAGCAATAGACAGATATAATAAGTCTTTGGGTAGTCTGGTTAATGACAATGAGCTGAAAAAATCACAAATCTGTATAGATTTGAAAAATCTGTTGGAGCACCAGTCTGAGTTAAGAAGCATAGGGGTAAGTCTTTCTGAGACAATTCAGAAAATAACTCAGAATTCAGAGGAAATAGATAGATTTAATGAGCGTCTGGTAAGTCTGAATACAAGAATTGAAGAGGATGATTTGATTGTAAATCCATTGGAGCAGGAAGTTTACGCCTTTATAAAAAGTACATTGGGAATCGAAAATCTGAAAGATTCGGTGACAACGTCTGCACAGCTTCTGATAAAAAATGCAGAACAGCTGCGTGACCGCAAAGCAGATGAGGACAGGCGTATGCAGGAAGAAAGAGAAAAGGAAGAGGAACAGAGGGAAGCAAAAAGAGATGGACGTATACAGGCTGGAATTGGTCTGGTAACTATTTTTGCTGTTTTTTCTGCATGGGTGGATGCCTTTGACTTCTTAGCAAAGCTTGTGCCGGGGCAGGATGGTAGCTGGTCGGATATATTAAGCTGCAAACCGGTATTTGTTATAGAGCTTATTGTTACGTTATTTATACTTCTGCTGGGGTGTATAGCTGGTGTTTATGTCATACAGGCATGGCGTGGGGCAGATGATAAAGATAAAGAAAAATAAACAAAAGGTAGAAATAAAAATATGCATGACAGATAGGAGACCACATGGGAAAAATCATATTTGAACTAGGCAAAAATGCAGATAAGGAACCAATAGATGTCATCTATTCTCCAGAGTTTTCAGAGCGTGACAGATGTTCAGCGTGTAATAGGATATATGATTTGGGGAAAGCTTATTTTGGGGACTCAAAATGCCCATACTGTGGTCAGCCCTTTAATATAAAGTTTTGGTATTCATGATGATTAGTATGAGAGATTTATACCGGGAACTATTGTCATAGTAGATTAAATTTAGTTGTTATTTTAGAGAAGAATCCTGTAGCTGATGTATAGGGTTCTTTTTGTTTTGTATGTTTGGGTATTGCAGAGTTATAATTGGGCTGAAAAATCAGACCGGGATGATATTCCGCCTGTATTCTTGCATAAGATAGTGCATTTTTTACAATTAATTGCTATAATTACAATCAGACAGTTTAGCAGGAGGAATAGAAAATGGCAGAACAGTTAAAGAAAAGAAGTGAAGTCCCAGTAGAGCTTACATGGGATTTGACTGCATTGTATAAAAATGATGAGGAAATGTTTGCAGCTCTTGAGGAGGCAAAGAAGCTTTGTGACTCTATTGCTGCAAAATATCAGGGAAAATTAGACACAGCAGAGGCAATAAACGCCTGCTACAAGGACTACGAGGACTGGTTTAAAATCGTAGTTATTGTGAGCCACTATGCAGACCTTGGTGCATCAGTTGATTACACAGACAGTGCGCTTCAGGAATTGAGCGGAAGGGTAATGACAGAGCTTACCGCTATGGAGAGTAAGCTCAGCTTTATCGAGAGCGAGGTCTTACAGCAGTCAGAGGATGTGCTTAAGAAAGCGATTGATGAGGCAACTGGTGCTAAGAATACACTTAAGGATTTGCTCCGCATGAAGCCACATATGCTGGCACCAGAGGCAGAGCGTGTGATAAAGGCTATGGGTCAGACAATCCAGACTCCATATGAGATTTACAATGTGACAAAGCTTGCAGATATGCAGTTTCCTGATTTTACAGTTGATGGAAAGACATATCCGCTGGGCTATTCTCTTTATGAGGATGACTATGAGTATGAGACAGATACAAAGGTGAGAAGGGCAGCCTTTGAGGCATTTTCAAAGAAGCTTAAGGAGTATGAGAATGTCACAGCTACAGCCTACAATGCCTGTGTGCGTCAGGAGAAGATTGAGGCAGATCTGCGTGGTTATGACAGTGTATTTGACAGCCTTTTATTCAACCAGCATGTCACCAGGGAAATGTATGACCGCCAGATTGATTTGATTACTACAAAGCTTGCTCCTCATATGAGAAAATACGCAAAGCTCATCCAGAAGGCATACGGACTGGATAAGATGACCTTTTGCGATTTGAAGCTCCCATTAGATGCTGAGTATTCTCCTAAGGTTACAATCGAAGGCTCAAGAGAGTACATCGAGAAAGGTCTTGCCGTTATGGGAGAGGACTATGTGGAGATGATTCGCACCGCTTATAAAGACCGCTGGGTGGATTTTGCCCAGAATATTGGAAAATCAACAGGTGGATTCTGTGCCAGCCCATATGGCAATCATTCATACATTCTGCTGAGCTGGAATGAGAGAATGTCAGATGTATTCACCCTTGCCCATGAGCTGGGTCATGCAGGACACTTCAAGCGCTGCAACAGCAAGCAGTCATTATTTGATACAGATGTTTCTACATACATGGTAGAGTCTCCATCTACTATGAATGAGCTTCTTATGGCTCACTACCTCTTAAAGACAAGTGATGACAAGAGATTCAAGAGATGGGTGCTTTCATCTATGATTCAGAACACCTATTATCACAATTTTGTCACTCATCTTCTGGAGGCAGACTACCAGAGAAAGGTCTACAAAATCGTTGACGAGGGTGGCTCTGTCAGTGCAGAGGTGCTTAACCGCCTAATGAGAGAGACTCTGGAAAACTTCTGGGGAGATGCAGTAGAAATCACAGAGGGAGCTGAGCTTACCTGGATGCGTCAGCCACACTATTATATGGGATTATATTCATACACTTACAGTGCAGGACTTACTGTTGCAACAGAGGTATGCAAGCGTATTGAAAACGAGGGTCAGCCGGCAGTTGACGACTGGAAGAAGGTACTGGATGCCGGAAGCACCTTAGACCCGGTTGGTCTTGCTGCTTTAGCAAAGGTAGATATCACAACAGATGCACCTCTTCTTGATACAATTGAGACTATCGGTGGAATCATTGATGATATCGAGAAGCTGACAAAGGAACTTGAGTAATAGGCATTATTCTTAACTGAATATCTGCATAGCACCATAAGTGTGAGGCAGCTGCGCAGCCTGCTTTTTCCTGGATGGACAGGAGAGATTCTTGCAGGCGGCGCAACTGTTGCACATTTTT
>CAVFAM010000328.1:2875-5091 GCA_963620375.1 Bacteroidaceae bacterium | reverse complement strand
AACATTCGTAGAGAGCTCAGCAGGTGTTGCCGAGGGTGGTAGAACAGGACTTTCATCAGTTGTAACAGGATTCCTTTTCCTTGTTTCAATTTTCCTTGCTCCTGTATTTACAACAATCCCTGGATTTGCAACAGCACCAGCCCTTATCTTCGTTGGATTCCTTATGGTATCTGCTGTAGTAGACATTGATTTCAACGACCTCACAGAGGCTGTTCCAGCATACCTTGCCCTTATCGCTATGCCACTTATGTACAGCATTTCAGAGGGTATCGCTGTTGGATGTATCTCATATGTAGTAATCAACCTTGTATGTGGCAAGGCAAAGAAAATCACACCACTTATGTATATCCTTGCAATACTTTTCGTACTTAAGTATGTATTCCTGTAAAAAGAATATTATATAAGGAATATAAGAACTCCCTCAGAGTAAATCTGGGGGAGTTTTTTGTAATGTAACCAGAAAAGTTTGTTGTAACTGATTTGACTTGTATATAATAAAAGCTGATAATAACAGTAAAATTAGGTATTGAGATACCGCTGAATTTAATATATAATACACTCAAAGCAAACATTTTCTTAAACGAGCAAGCAATGAGTTACAGGATTATGCCTGTAATAAGGTGCGCAGAGTACCCTAATCATTGTTATGCGTTAACAAATCTATAGTACAATTTTAATATCCTGAAAATCTTGCTTTTATTTCCAATTAACAATTAATTTGATAAGAGCAGGAGGATAAAGAGGCTCCTGCACACTAAGGAGGTCTTTTATGGGTAATGGTAACAGAGAGTACAAAAGTGATGTGTTTAGTATGCTTATGGAGGATAAAGCCATGGCTTTGTCGGTCTATAATAATGCGCTGAATGGCACGGACTATACTAATCCAGATGATATTGAAATTTGTACGCTGGACAAGGGAGTTTCACTGACAGTCCGTAATGATGCGGCGTTTGTGGTAGATGCGGTGCTAAGCATCTATGAGCATCAGTCCACAGTATGTCCCAACATGCCGGTTCGCAATCTGATTTATTACACTACTATAGTCAGTAAATTTGTCAGGAGGAAGAACATATATGGCAGGACACTGGTTAAGATACCAGCTCCAAAGTTTGTGGTATTTTATAATGGAGATGAAGACCAGCCGGCAGAGTATGAGATGAGGCTTTCGGATGCGTTTGAGAAAAAGACCGATAATCCAGAACTTGAACTGGTTTGCAAGGTATACAATATTAATTTCGGGAAAAACCAAGAGCTTCTTGAGAAGTGCAATGTATTAAAGCAGTATATGACATTTGTTGATTATGTAAAGTATTATCTTGGTCAGCAGGATGGCGACACCGAGGCTGATTTGGAGAAAGCCATCAATCTGGCAATCGACAGGTGTATAGAAGAAGGTGTGCTGGTGGAGTTCCTGAGGGAGAACAGATCTGAGGTGGTAAAGGTGACACAGATGGATTATACATTTGACAGACAGATAATGATGGAACGTGAAGCAGGCAGGGAAGAAGGCAGAGAAGAAGGAAGAAAAGCTGGTGAAGATATAAAAGCAATTGAGCTGATACAAAATGCAATGAGCAGCACTTCAAAAAGCTTTGAGGAAGTATGCGGTATGCTTGGCATTGCAACAGAGGACATGACCAGATATCGGAAGATGATTTAAAATAAGGGCGGTGCATAGCACCGCCCATTATTTCTAGAATCTGTTTTACACACTGCCCCTCTTGGCTATTTCGGTATCAATTTCAATTTTTACATGATTGACTGGATTAGTCTCAATTATTTCAGCAAGCCTTTTCACTGCAATTTCTCCCATATACTGTTTTGGCACATGAACAGTGGAGAGGGGAGGGGTGATGTATGTACAAAGGGGCATGTCGTCAAAGCCGATGACAGATATATCCCTTGGCACGTTGTAACCAGCCTCCTCAAAGGCCTTGACAGCTCCTGCCGCAATCTGGTCATTATCAGCAAAATAGCATTTTGCCAGAGGGTCATTCTGGCTTAGGATTTCCTTCATATCGCTGTAGGCACCCTCAACAGATGGGGTGAGGTGGTGTACGATGCTTCTGGATTTTGACATACCATTTTTTCTGATTGCCTTATAGAAGCCATCGCCTCTTTCCTCAAAGCCGGTGATGGAGTAGGAGGAGCAGAGATAGCCAGGCTGGCTGCGTTTTTTCTTAATCAGGTATTCGGTGGCAAGGTAGGCACCCTGC
>CAVFAM010000328.1:0-2814 GCA_963620375.1 Bacteroidaceae bacterium | reverse complement strand
TTTTCTTAATCAGGTATTCAGTGGCAAGGTAGGCACCCTGCACATTGTTAATCAACACACAGTCCAGCTTTAAGTCCTCGAAATAATTATCTACAAGCACAACTGGCAGACCGGATTTGATAAAAGGCTCCAAATCATGCTTATCCATTTCAGTTCCCAGAAGAAGTATTCCCTTTACACCTATGTGCTTCCAGTCGTTTAACTGGGAGGTTACATCATCATCCTCGTACATATAGCTTACATTCATATAGTAGTGGCTCTGCTTACAGCCTGCGCTTATCCCCTCGGACAGCTGGGCAAAAAAAGGAACATCATTTACGCCGCCAGATACATTTGTCGGAATTACTGCGCCATGCTTTCTGTATACCACAAAATATATAGTACCTTTCGGTGTCACAACCTCTTCTGCAGGAGCCAGTCTTGAAAAGTCATAGCCCATTTCTCTTGCCTTATCAAATATTTTCTTTCTGGTCTGGGTGCTTACACCGGGCTTATTGTTTAAAGCCATTGAGACGGCAGCTGCTGAAATATTTAGTTCTTTTGCGACTTCTTTAGCGGTTACTGACATATTGTACCTCATTAAAATTCATATAATTTTATAATTGTTGATGTATTTGAATTGCTGCATTGCTGCGCAATTTCCGCAATTCCCGACCACATCAAGAGCCTATAAACTGTTATATTCACAGCAGTTTATTACATTTACATCATAATATAAAATTAAGTGGATTAAGTCAAATAAAACACTTAATTTCACTTAAGAATTAATTTAACTTTTAAGAATACCGTAGTATAATTAAGTCATTAAGGGAGCACCTGATAAACTATATATAATATAAAAGGAGATTTACACTATGTTCAATAACATTCCAAAGGTAAAAATCGGTATCGTAGCAGTAAGCCGTGACTGCTTTCCAGAGAGTCTTTCAGTGGGGAGAAGAGAAGCTCTGGTAAATGCATACAAGGCAAAATATGACCCAGAGGACATTTACGAGTGTCCAATATGTATAGTAGAGAGTGAAATACATATGGTTCAGGCATTAGAGGACATCAAGAAGGCTGGATGTAACGCACTTTGCGTATATCTTGGAAACTTCGGACCAGAGATTTCAGAGACACTTCTTGCAAAGCATTTTGACGGACCTAAGATGTTCGTTGCAGCCGCAGAGGAGACACAGGACAACCTCATTCAGGGACGTGGCGATGCATACTGCGGTATGTTAAATGCAAGCTACAACTTAAAATTAAGAAATGTAGGAGCATACATCCCAGAGTATCCGGTAGGAGACGCTGAGGATTGTGCAGATATGATACATGAGTTTGTTCCTATTGCAAGAGCAATTGACGGACTTAAGAATTTAAAGATTATTTCATTCGGCCCAAGACCAATGAACTTCCTTGCATGTAATGCACCAATCAAGCAGCTTTACAACCTGGGTGTAGAGATTGAGGAAAATTCAGAGCTTGACCTCTTTGAGTCCTTCAATAACCACAAGGGGGATGCAAGAATCCCAGAGGTTGTTGCAGATATGGAAAAAGAGCTGGGAGCTGGAAACAAGAAACCAGAGGTTCTCGAGAAGCTTGCCCAGTATGAGCTTACACTTCTTGACTGGGTTGATGCTCACAAGGGATATAGAAAATATGTTGCTATCGCTGGAAAATGCTGGCCAGCATTCCAGACACAGTTTGGATTTGTGCCATGCTATGTAAACAGCCGTCTCACAGGCAGAGGAATCCCTGTATCATGCGAGGTTGATATCTATGGTGTCTTAAGTGAGTTCATCGGAACATGTGTAAGTGCTGATGCTGTCACACTTCTTGACATCAATAACTCTGTACCAAAGGATATGTACAAGGAGTCAATTGAGGGCAAGTTCGATTACAAGCATACAGATACATTTATGGGCTTCCATTGTGGAAATACATGCTCAAGCAAGCTTTCAAGCTTTGAGATGAAGTATCAGCTTATTATGTCACGTTCACTTCCAATCGAGGTTACAAATGGAACTCTTGAGGGCGACATTATGCCGGGAGATATTACATTCTACCGTCTTCAGTCAACAGCAGACAACAAGCTTCGTGCATATGTAGCCCAGGGTGAAATTCTTCCTGTTGCAACCAGATCCTTCGGTGGAATCGGTGTATTCGCAATCAAGGAAATGGGACGTTTCTATAGACATGTACTCATTGAGAAGAACTATCCACATCATGGAGCAGTTGCATTTGGACATTACGGAAAAGCATTATTTGAGGTATTTAAGTATATTGGAGTGCCAATGGAGGATATCAACTACAATCAGCCAGCAAGCCTTCCATATAAGACAGAGAACCCATTCAACTAAGATGCAGCACACAGAAAAGGTAAATTAACTTGGAGGGAATAGTAATGACAGAAAAGGAACTTATTGAATCAGGTCAGGCAGTGCTTGGAATAGAGTTCGGTTCAACAAGAATAAAGGCTGTACTTATCGACAAGGAGCACAAGCCAATCGCAAGTGGAGCTCATGACTGGCAGAACCAGCTTGTAGACGGTATCTGGAGCTACAGTGAGGATGCTATCTGGGGTGGCTTACAGGACTGCTACGCAAAGCTTCTTGCAGATGTAGAGGATAAGTATGGTGTAGTGATTAAAAAGCTTGCAGCTATAGGTTTTTCGGGCATGATGCATGGCTATCTTGCCTTTGATAAGGACAAAAATCTCCTTGTACCATTCAGGACATGGAGAAACACAATCACAGGCGAAGCAGCAGATAAGCTCACAGAGGTGCTGAATTTTAATATTCCACAGAGATGGAGCATTGCCCACCTCTACCA
>CAVFAM010000327.1:0-2368 GCA_963620375.1 Bacteroidaceae bacterium | reverse complement strand
CGTCGTGTTGCCGAGCTGCTGGTTATGTGCAGAACATTAAGAAAATCTAATATCCTCCACACGTCACAGTCAATCGGTTATTGTATCTCGATATTCCTATCTCCACGTTGCAATGTTTTAAGTCGCATCCAATTGAATCTGCTTTAGCAGATTCTCTGGATGCAAGTAAATTATTTTTTACAGCTTTGCATTTATTTCAGATTAATAATTAATGTATTATAACTTTCGGTTTTCTTAGTATGTTTTGTTTGATAATAAAGCTATCACATTTGCAACCTGCATTAATGACTCGCACTAAAATCTACTTACATAATAAGTTACTACTATGACTATGTTGCCATTGTATCAAGCCCCCAGATTTGTTCTCCTTGACTGCTTCACTTGGACTATATTTACAAATAGTAATACTAAAAATGATATAATTAACATAACTAAGGCAATCGCCGTGGCACTGGCATAATCTATATAGCTTAGCTTCTGCATTATCACATATGACACTACCTGGGTCTTGTTCTTTGCACTATTGCCTGATATGTATATTACACTTCCATATTCGCCGATTCCCCTGGCAAATGCCAGACCAAATCCTGTAAGGAGGGCTGGGCGCAGCTCTGGGAGAATCACTCTGAAAAATGTTATCCTTGGGCTTGCCCCCAGCATAAAGGCTGCTTCTTCATATTGGCTATCCATTTTTTCAAGGATTGGCTGTACTGCTCTTATGACAAATGGCAGTCCTACGAACACCAGAGCTACGATTATTCCTGTCTGGGTGTATGCCACATCTATTCCTATTTTGGATAAGCCTTTTCCGAAAAATCCGTTTGTGGAATAGAGCTTTGACAGGGTGATTCCTGCTACCGCTGTTGGCAGGGCAAAGGGTAATTCGATTAGTCCATCTAAGAGCCACTTGCCCGGAAATTCATATTTTACAAGTGTCCATGCAACTATCAGTCCAAATACTACATTAATGATTGCTGCTATAAAAGAGCTTGTGATGCTGGTTATAAAGGCGTTTCTCACATTTTCCTTCAGGATAAGCTGCCAGAACTCTGCTGGCGATATCTTAAGCGAGTAGACCAGCACTGATGCTAATGGAATCAGCACTATGACTGAAAGCATGGTGATGACTATTCCCATTGAGAGATGGTAGCCCGGTATGACTTTTGTATTCACTTTTTTTCTGCTCTTAGCCGCCGTAGATTTCATCAAACATTGCTCCATCATCAAAATATGTCTTGTAAGCTTCGTCCCATCCTCCAAAATCATCTATCGTCCAAAGCTCTATATCTAAATCAAATTTATCCGAAAATTCTTCTAATATTTTTTCATTGGTCGGTCTGTAACCGCTCTCTCCTATAAGTCTCTGTGCATCTTCGCTGTAGAGATAATTCAGATATTCCCTGCTGACATCTTCTGTCTTATTGCTCCTTGCATTGTCATCCACAATCGCCACACTTGGCTGTGCCAGTATGCTCACAGATGGATTTACCAGCTCATACTCACCCGGATAGGATTCCAGTGTAGTTATGGCTTCATTTTCCCATGCTATCAGCACATCGCCCTGACCATTTTCCACAAATGTAGTCGTTGCGCCTCTTGCTCCTGAATCCATGACAAGTACATTCTCATACAGTTTTCTCATAAATTCCTTCTGGTCATCAGCCCCTGCATAATTTGTCTCTGCATAGCTTAAGGCTGCGAGGAAGTTCCAGCAGGCTCCTCCACTGCTCTTTGGGTCTGCCAGAACTCTGTCCTCTATGTCCTTGGGATTACCCTTTCTCACAAGAAAAACAATAGTTGAAGTATATGGTGATGAGTCCTGTGGAAATTCATCTATCCAGCCCTCATCAATGAGCCCTGTGTTTTGTATCAGGTCTATGTCATGCTCAAGGGCAAGGGTTACAACATCTGCATTACAGCCCTCTACCACTGAACGAGCCTGGGAGCCTGAGCCTCCATGGGACTGGATTACATTCACCTGCTCACCATATTTATCCTCATAATATGTCTCAAATATCTGGTTGTATTTCTCATAAAATTCTCTTGTCGGGTCATAGGACACATTTGTGATGGTGATACTTCCATCATCACTCTTCCCTCCACAGCCTGTGAGGAGTGCCGCTGCCAACAAGCACGCTGTAATTATTCTTTTTTTCATAACTGCATTCCCTGTCTCAGACTTACATATACAGCCCTTTGTGCCCATCACATTTATTTGCCCGTATTTAAGCTGATATATTACACTTCAAATAGCTGGGTTGATAAGTAGCGTTCTCCTGTGTCTGGCAGAAGTACTACGATATTTTTGCCCTGGTTTTCTGGTCTCTTTGCAAGCTCTGTCGCTGCATATATGGCAGCTCCTGATGAG
>CAVFAM010000326.1:0-2461 GCA_963620375.1 Bacteroidaceae bacterium | reverse complement strand
AAGGCTTTCTTCCACAGCGTCCATAGACAGCTTGGCTTTATCGACGGCACTCTCAGTCCTCTCAACTGCGTCGTCAATCGCCTCCTGTATGCTCTGGGTCATAACAGTCTGCTTCTGGATATTTTCTGCTGTATTGTATGTACCCTGGGTTATTCCAGATACCGCTTCATCAATATTCTGCGCAGAAACTGAAAGCTGGTCAAGTACGCTATTAGCCTCGCCTGTCTTCTCCTGCACTCCCTTGGCTATGTCAAGCACATCCTCCATGATGAGCTTCTGGATTTCCTGCTCATCCTGCATAGAATACATGGCATCATGGTTAAACCTCCATGATATTCTGTTTGCAAGGGAAATTACAATCATTGTGACAACAACAATGCTCATGACAACAGCCTCATGGTTTATGCTGTCTCCAGAGCGTACAATTCCTGCTGCAATGAGCAGAAATCTAACCACATTGGTAGCTCCAAAAGCAAGACATGACCAGTTCATGAGCTTTTTGTTCATATAAGGCATCATTGCAATAAGCAGTGGAATACAGCCTGCATTTATACAGCTATTGCCATTTACGAGTATTGCCACAAAATATATTACAACAAACTGTATGATACATATTTTATTCATTACCGGGTTCTTTTTATTTTTGATATACATAGCCGCACAGACTATCATTCCACCCACTGCCCATACTATACCAAAGACAGCCAGTGGACTGCTGCCCTGGGAAAATGTTATAAATAACATATTTATAACAATTCCTATCTCAAGGATTGTATATATCAAAAACAGGAACTGGTTATTGAGAGAAAGCTTCGGCTCCTTGGTCTTGTAGATTCGTTTGTCAATCTTTTTTCTCAGGTATTCCAGCCGTTCTTCTCTTGACATTTCTTTTTCCATTGTAAAATCCCCCTTAGTGTTTGCGCCTTCTGATTAAGTACTATTTTACTATAGTAGTGGGGGAAAAACAATATGTAAAACCTATTTAAGCATTTCTACGTTTTCTGGAAACTGCAATTAAACCTGCACCAGCAACCGCAATCATTGCAAAAGGTATGATAGGTGTTGTATCACCTGTCTTTGGTGATGTAACTGCTGTATTTGCAGATGATACATTCTTGTCTGCAGATACAGTAGTGTTTCCAGCTGATGTATTATTGTCTGTTGCAGAAGTATTGCTGCTATCATCTGCTGACTTTGGCTCTGTTTTTGTAACAACATAGTTTGAACAATGGTCTTGCTTTACAGTCATATAACCATCAGAATCTACAACCACTGCCTGAACCTCTGCAAAAGTATTGTCAGCATTCATAAGCGAGTAATACAGAGTCTGTCCTGCGTACTGTTTTCCTGCATAAAAGCGGATATTAGCTGTTCCCGGCAGTTTGCCCGAATAGTTAAAGTTAATCTGCGATACAAAGTTATCCTTTGTAATATATGATGGCATTGTATCTGCATAAGCACTATTAATAGATGTAGAAAAATCATACTCTGTCTTGCCATCCACGCTTGACATGGTGCCTTTTGCAAATGTGAATGTTACATCATTATTTGACTTGATTACTACATCCTTTGTGGCATTCTCAGCCAGGATTTCGGCAAATGTATCGGCAGAGATGGTCTGGGTGTCGCTTAAATCAAGGGTATAATTTTCTTCGGTTGGTTCAGGCTCTGGTGTTACATCTTCAAAATTTAATACTGTTGATACTCCCTCTGGAAGAATCCACCAATCCGAATAAGCAAATGTTCTGCCCTCATTGTACTGGTCTGCCTCCTCCTCTGAGTTGATTTCTACATAGTTTCCATTAACGTCATAAGTACTGCCAAGAAGATTATATTTCATCCACCCAGTTTGAGTATAATTTATTTTGTCATCAGTTGAATAATATACTCTTAAAATATACACATCATAGACATCATCTATCTCTGCACCACCACCATATTCATATTTCCATTCAAAATGTGTCTTTCCCAGATTATTATTTATTGCAAAATCTCCCCAACGTGAACAATCATACCCTTTTTGAGGTACAAATGTGAAATAATCACCATCTGCAGCCACCATTTGATTCGGGTCGTTGTAATCCAAAGGATACCATTCCTGCCACCCATATAGTGTTCCTTCGTCTTTCATTTCAACATTGCCGTTTTCATCAGTATTGACAACGAGCCTTCCTGTTTCATCTCTTGATAAATCAGGTGTAAGCACCGCCGTTGCATATATTTTCCAAAACGGAATACTGCTTTCATCCCAATTTATATAACCGGCAGCATCTTCCCCACATATATGAACAATATTGGAACCCCACTCATATCCAAACGCCTCATTAATAACATCTGCATCAGCTTTCGCAATCTTCTTTTCCTCACATTGACCATCAATTTCAAAAGACAAATTCGGTTTATCCGACACTTCCGCAGCCTTTATCTCCGATACATTTCCCGCTGAGCATACAGTCAATGC
>CAVFAM010000325.1:0-3856 GCA_963620375.1 Bacteroidaceae bacterium | reverse complement strand
ATTAATCCTCATATCCGTTTGGATTATTCTTCTGCCATCTCCATGAATCTGCACACATTTCCTTGATTCCGTACTGGGCTTTCCAGCCAAGCTCTCTCTCAGCCTTTGAAGGGTCACAATAGCATGTTGCAATATCTCCTGCTCTTCTTGGCTTAATCTGATAAGGAATCTTGATGTCGTTTGCTGCTTCAAAATTCTTTACGATGTCTAATACACTGTAGCCGTGACCTGTTCCAAGATTGTAGATGCAGAGTCCTGCCTTCTCCTCAATCTTCTTTAAAGCCTTTACGTGGCCAACTGCCAGGTCTACTACATGGATGTAATCTCTCACACCTGTTCCGTCTGGTGTGTCATAGTCATCACCGAATACTCCAAGCTGCTCTAATTTACCAACTGCAACCTGTGTGATATAAGGCATAAGATTGTTTGGAATACCGTTTGGATTCTCTCCCATGGTTCCGCTTGGATGTGCTCCGATTGGGTTAAAATATCTGAGGAGAATAACATTCCACTCATTATCTGCCTTCTGGATATCCATAAGAATCTGCTCAAGCATTGATTTTGTCCATCCGTATGGGTTTGTACACTGTCCCTTTGGGCACTCCTCTGTAATAGGAATCTGTGCAGGGTCTCCGTATACTGTTGCAGATGATGAGAAAATAATGTTTTTGCAGTTATTCTGTCTCATTACATCTACAAGTGTTAAGGTTCCTGCAATATTATTCTCATAATATTCCCATGGCTTTGCAACCGACTCACCAACAGCCTTAAGTCCTGCAAAATGAATACAGCTGTCAATCTTATTCTCAGCAAAAACTTTATTTAATACTTCTCTATCAAGGATATCTCCTTTGTAGAATTTTACATCTTTTCCTGTAAGTGCCTTAACTCTGTCTAATGACTTCTCAGAAGCATTTGAGAGATTATCAAGCACAACTACCTCATATCCTGCATCCAAAAGCTCGACACATGTATGACTTCCAATATAACCAGCTCCACCAGTAACTAAAATTGCCATAATTATCTGTCTCCTTTTCTCTTCTTATTTTTCTATCTGAAATAATATTATATCAAACAAGTCTGTTTGTACATCAAAAAATGTAGAAGAAACATGTAAAAATGTTGCATAGTGCCTGATTTGTATATATAATTTATTCATATTTCAATATCTGTGGTCAAAATCATTTTAACAGATATAACCTTTTAATAATCCGCAAATAAAGAGGCATAACAGATGTACAACACAAGTAAATACAAAAATTCATACAAGGCAACACAAAAAGAGCTTGTATCCTTATCAGTATACAATGTGGGCTTCCAGAGATGCGACTCCTCCTACCAGTGGGGTCCCGGTATCAGAGACCACTATCTCATACATTACATTATAAGTGGCAAGGGCTACTACACAGTGGGCAGGCACACATATGAGCTTACTGCCGGTGACACCTTTTTAGTCTACCCCAACACAGAGGTTATTTACAAGGCCGACGAGACAGACCCCTGGGAATACACCTGGGTAGGCTTTACAGGCAGCGATGCAGCCATAATCCTTCAGGCAACTGATTTCACCAAGGAAACCCCTGTAATCAAAAAAACACCGGACGGAGAAAAAATAAAGGGGCAGATACTCCATATATACGATGCCAGAGGCAATAATTTCGAGCATGCTGTGGAGATGACCGGCAGGCTGTATACTACCTTAGCCCTCTTCATGCACAATTCCAGCAAGCAGAGCATTCCAAACTCAGCTGCAAACTATGTGCAAAAGGGTATTGAATATATATCCTCCAACTACTCCTATCCTATCACAATAGAGGATATAGCCTCCTATGTAGGTTTAAGCCGCAGCCACCTATTCCGCTCCTTTGAGACTGTCCTGCAGACCTCACCCAAGGAATATCTGACCGATTTCAGAATAAAGCAGGCATGCTATCTCTTAGAGCACACATCCCTCTCTGTTACAGCCATTGCTAATTCAATCGGTTTTGACAACGGATTATATTTTTCAAAGACATTTCACAAAATAAAGGGTATGTCCCCAAAAGAATACAGAAGCGCAAAAAAGGGTACGCACTGATGTGCATACCCTTTGATTTCAAACTCAATACAGAAAACCTGCCACTGGCAGCTTTTCCTGCATACTTTGGCATTAAGCTAATTTAGACTTTGCAAGCTCTACTAACTTAGCAAATCCAGCTGCATCTGTAACAGCCATGTCCGCTAATACCTTACGGTTAAGGTCAACATTTGCTAACTTTAATCCGTGCATAAACTGGCTGTATGAAAGTCCGTTCATACGAGCTGCTGCGTTGATACGTGCGATCCATAACTGACGGAACTGTCTCTTTCTCTCTTTACGTCCAGAATAAGAACTTGTTAAAGCTCTCATAACTGACTGCTTAGCTACTCTGTACTGCTTTGAACGAGCACCTCTGTAGCCCTTAGCTAATTTTAATGTTCTATTATGTTTCTTTCTAGCGTTCATGCCGCCTTTAATTCTTGCCATTATCTATTCCTCCTTAAATAAATCTTATAAGTATGGTAAAATCTTCTTCATGTTCTTAACGTTTGTCTGGTCTGTCATAGCAGCCTTTCTAAGATTTCTCTTAGTCTTTGTAGACTTCTTTGTTAAGATATGTCTCTTATAAGCTTTATTTCTCTTTAACTTTCCTGTTCCTGTAAGTTTGAAACGTTTTGCAGCTGCTCTGCTTGTTTTCATTTTTGGCATTGTGTATTCCTCCTTAATTGTTATCTCTTTTCTGCCAGCACCATGCCGATGCTTCTGCCTTCGACCTTTGGCGCTTTTTCCACTACCGCTACATCAGCAAGACTCTCAGCAAAATCATCAAGTATATGCTTGCTAGAATTCATGTGAGCCATCTCACGACCTCTGAAACGAAGTGTGATTTTAACCTTGTTTCCTTTTGCAAGGAATTTCTTTGCAGCATTGACCTTTGTGTTTAAGTCATTTGCTTCAATGTTTGGAGAGAGACGAATCTCTTTCAGTTCAACAGTTTTCTGTTTCTTTTTGGCATCCTTCTCTTTACGAGCCATCTCGTAACGATACTTACCGTAGTCAATCACCTTACATACAGGTGGTTTTGCATTTGGAGCAATCTTTACAAGATCAAGACCTGCCTCATCAGCAATCTTCTGAGCTTCCTTAGAAGAAACAATTCCTAACTGTTCTCCATCTGCACCAACCAATCGAACTTCCTTATCTCTGATCTGTTCATTAATCATTAATTCGCTAATGGTTTTGTACCTCCATAAAAAAATAGTGGATAGGCAGACTATCCACTATACAATCTCTAACACAAAAATGCTCGAAATATTAACTCTAAGTCGCTTATTTACGCTTAGGTGAGAGTGGATACTCTACTTTGTTTTCTTACAACTATTAGACAATAACACATAAGATTTTAAGTGTCAAGCCTTTTTTAATTGTTTTTATCTGTTTTTGCTATAGCGGCTCTGCCGGGATAAATACTCTGCCCTTCTGGGCCTCAATATCCTTTGGCACTGCCTGCTCAGCTTCCTCAACAAATACTCTCTGAGAGTTTACCAGTTGTTTGCCTCTCTTGTCAACCCTTATATAATTGCCATCAGGCTCCATAACCCTTGCCTTGACATTGTCTGCCAGCTCTACCTCAAGTATATGGACAGCCTTTTCCTTTAAGGAATCCTCAAGTACCGGGAAGATAATCTCCACACGCCTGTCTAAGTTTCTAGGCATCCAGTCTGCACTTCCCATGTACACATCTATATTGCCACCGTTCTCAAAATAGAAAATCCTGCTATGCTCAAGGAAGTTTCCAACAATTGACCTAACTGTGATATTTTCACTGACACCAGG
>CAVFAM010000324.1:2131-13701 GCA_963620375.1 Bacteroidaceae bacterium | reverse complement strand
AGTATTTCTGCCCTGCTATGTGAAATCTGCCTCCCAGATAGGCTGGCATCGCCATAAATCTCCTGTCTGGTCCATCATCAAGAGGGAAGCCCTCTATGTCAGATTTTTGAGGAAAATTCATCTGTAAACCATGCTCATCTGCCTTGGGACCTCCCAGCAAGAAATCCTTTTTCCCAAAGAGAGACAAAGTGTCCCGCATTGTCTCTATACATTTTGCGGCGTCAAGCACGCCGGCTTCTATCATGTCTTTTTCATTTAGATATAAAAAATCTATTTTCGGATAATCCATTTTTCTGTTCCTCCTATCTATTTCTTGAGCTTTGTCCACATCTCATCATAGATTGCCAATGTATCTGTATCGAGATAGCTCACAAACTCTCCATTTGCTATAACCTCTGATGGTACATTCTTTGCCTCGTTATTTACATAATCATCACCCATCAGCTCAAGGGCTGCCTTGTTAGGACACAGATATGGAAAATCCTCTATGTTCATCTTGGCTGCTTCTGCTGACAGCATATAGTTTATGAATTCCATTGCTCCGTCATAGTTTTTTGCCCCCTTTGGAATAGCCCAGTTGTCAAGGAATACATAGGCTCCTTCAGATGGGTATACAATCTGGATATCCGGATTTTCGTCCATTGCTAGAGCTGCCTCTGCTGACCATACCATTCCAACAGTACAATCTCCTGAAATCAGGGCTGATTTTGGAGAATCTGAGTCATACAGCTTTACGTTATCCTTAAGTGTCATGAGCTTCTCTTCTACTGTTGCCAGGGTGTCAGGGTCTGTCTCATTCATTGACAAGCCCATTGAACGCTCTGTCATTCCGATTACTGCTCTGTAGTCATCCAGCACGACAAGCTGTCCTGCAAGGGATGAATCAAACAAGTCCGCATAGGATGTGATTTCCTTATCTACCTTGGCTGTATTTACTGCGATGCAGGCTACTCCACCCTCATATGGCACACTGTATACATTGCCTGGGTCATAGCTCTCATCCAGATATGTGTCATCAATATTTGACAGATTTGTAAGCTTATCCTTGTCTAATGCTTCCAGTTTATCCTGAGCAATTAAGTACTCCACTGCATAATCTGAAGGTAAAATAACATCATATGTACCCTCTGATTCTGATTTGAGTTTTGCCAGCAAATCCTCGTTTGACGAGTATGTTGATACATTTACTTTAATTCCAGTATCCTTCTGGAATGCCTCAATCGCTGCATCTGATACATATTCAGTCCAGACAAATACATTGATTTCTCCGTTTTTGCCTGTGTCACCTGAACCGCCACAGCCTGTAAGCATCGAGCATACCATTGTTCCCGCAATTACCATACTTAATAATCTTTTTTTCATAACAATTCCTCCTGTCTATCATTCAACTATTTGTTTCCATTTGCTCTTATTCAGTAATAGCGCACATATTAGTAACTAGAACTACCAGCATAAAGTTTGTGTCTTTATCTATTTGCTTTTTTCTTAAACAAGTCTCCCTGTGTCAGCACTACAAACAGGATTGTGCCCACAAGTATGATGGTTGACAGTGCATTTACATCCGGTGCCACACCACTCTTGACGCTCTCCATGACCTTAAGTGGGTAAGTCTTTGTCTGTCCATACACGAAATAGCTTATAATCACATCATCTATTGACAATGTAAATGCCAGAAGTGCGCCTCCTAATATTCCCGGTGCCAGTACTGGAAGTGTGACCTCAAAAAATGTCACCAGTCTGTTGGCTCCCAAATCCATGCTGGCTTCCTCGATTGAGCTGTCATAGCCGGCAAGTCTTGCCCTGACATTGAATATGACAAATGGTATACAAAATGTCACATGGGCAAGTATCAGTGTGAGCATACCCCGTGGTATATTTACCTTTGCAAATATTGTGAGAAGCGATATACCAAGCACAATTTCTGGTATGACCACAGGTATATAAAGCAGTCCGTCGATTAAGGCTTTTCCCTTAAATTTGTACCTGTACATACCTATAGCTCCAAGGGTACCTATGATTGTTGCAAGCAGGGTGCTGACAATGGCTATAATCATTGTATTTCCAAATGCTTCCAAAAGTGATGTATTGTCCCAGAGCTTTATATACCAGTCAAAGGTGAAGCCCTTCCAGCTCATATAAGGCTTTGTGGTAGTAGCATTAAAGGAATTGACCACAATGACTGATATTGGCAGAAACAGGAACAGATACACCAGTGTACAAAATACTATGCTTAGTCTTTTATTTCTTTTTGCTCTCTTTTCTCTTTTCATCTAAGCACCTCCTATACTCCCAGCGAATCCATATCTCCGCCCAGCTTCTGATATATCTTTACCAGAATCAGTGTCACTACGATAAGTATTATTGACAATGCAGCTCCCAGCGGCCAGTTGTTTCCACTCTGGAACTGTCTCTCTATGAGGTTGCCGATTACATCCGAATTTCCTCCACCTAAGATATCTGACACGAAGAAATATCCCAGACATGGTATAAATACCATGAGGCTTCCTGAGAAAATACCGCTGGATGTAAGTGGCAGAATCACTTCAAAAAACGTACTCACAGGTCTGGCTCCCAAATCCGATGACGCCTCAAGCAATGAGCCATCCAGCTTTTCAATTGCTGTATACAGAGGCAAAATCATAAATGGAATCAGGCAGTAGACCATACCAAGTATTGTGGTTCCCTGCTTGTATAAAAAATCTACAGGCTGGCTTACAAGTCCTATTTTCATAAGTAGTCCATTTAACCAGCCGCTGCTGCCGAGAAAATTTCTCCATCCATATATCCTGATAAGAGAATTTGTCCAGAATGGAATGATAACCAGCATATAAAGTATTTTTTTCTTTCTGCTCTTTGTCCTTGCTATTATGTAAGAAAATGGATAGCCCACCAGTATGCAGATAATTGTCGTAATAAGTGCAATTGCTATGGACTGGGCATATATTTTCAGATAATCTGCATTTGCAAGCCTTACATAATTTTGTAATGTAAACCTGAATGTCACATTGTAAAACTCATCAATAGAGCAAAAGCTCATCACCGCTACATATATTAAGGGAACCGCTATGAGCAGCACCATTATAAGTGTAACAGGTCCTACAGTTATGATGGCGGGCAGGGTATTTGCCCTGAACTCGTGCTTTGTTTTCTTATGTTCCATAAAGCACCTCCTAAGCCAGCTTGATGTTATTTAATGCCTCAAATATATAATGGCTTTCATTGTGAATCAGCACCGCATCCTCCAGCTTCCAGTATGGATAGCATTTACTTCCTATTTCAGGAAGCTCCTGTCCTGCAAGTCTCTCTATTTTCAGCTCGTTTCCATTAGGAAGAGATACAATACACTTGAGCACTGAACCTACATATATGTAATCCTTTACCTGTGCCTCCAGCTCAAAGCCTTCAACCGGGCTTGTAGCAAATTTCATTTTCTCAGGTCTCACAGATATAGTGGCGTATTCTAGTAACGAAAAATCCTCAGGACATTTTACCGATACAGCTCCGTTTTCCAGAGTCATGGTTGCTATACCATCCTCAATCCTTGTGATACAGCCATCATATATATTTGTCTCTCCGATAAATGTAGCTACAAATTTGGTTGCCGGATGCTCATATATCTCTGTCGGGCTTGCAAGCTGGTCGATTATGCCATCGTGCATGACAGCTATCCTGTCACTCATGGTGAGGGCTTCTTCCTGGTCATGTGTGACATAGATAAATGTGATATTGAGCTTTTTCTGTAATCTCTTAAGCTCAAGCTGCATCTGCTTTCTAAGCTTTAAGTCAAGTGCTCCCAGAGGCTCATCTAAAAGCAATACCCTCGGTCTGTTTATAAGTGCTCTGGCAATTGCTACCCTCTGCTTCTGACCTCCGGACAACTGGGACGGATATCTTTTTTCAAAGCCGCTTAGCTGAACCATTTCCATCATCTCAGTGACTCTTTCCTTAATCTCTGCCTTTGGCACCTTTTTCATCTTTAATCCGTATGCTATGTTGTCATATATGGTCTTATGTGGAAAAAGTGCGTAGGATTGAAACACTGTGTTGACATTTCTCTCAAATGGCTCCTTTTCCTCAACCCGCTCGCCTTCGACCATTATCGTTCCACTTGTCGGCTCCTCAAAGCCTGCAATCATTCTGAGTGTTGTAGTCTTTCCACATCCGGAAGAACCAAGAAGTGTCAAAAACTCCCCCTCCTCGATTGAGAGGTTTAAATCCTTCACTACATGATTGCTCCCATATATTTTGTTTACGCCTTTTATCTCAACTATCTTTCCCATGGGATCACCTCTTTGTCCTTAAAGTGCTTTTGTTCCTCTCTCACCAGTTCTGATTCTGATTGCATCCTCAATATTTCTGATAAAGATTTTGCCATCGCCCACATGACCAGTCACGCAGGTCTCACGTACCTTTTCTATTACAGGCTCCACATCCTTATCCTCGATTACTACCTCAACCCTTACCTTGGGCAGCAGATTGATTGTTGTCTTAAAACCTCTGATTTCATTTACTGCATCCTCGGTGTCAGAGCTTATTCCCTTTTGTGTTCCACAGCCCATTACTGTTGACAGTGTCATGCCTCCGCAGTTGATGTCATCTAAAATCTTCTTCACGTCCTCAAGCTTCTCTGGTCTGATTAATATTACTAACTCCTTCATACTCCGTTTCCTCCTTTACATTCAAAAAGGGGCTTACCCGGATTGGATAAGCCCCTTTGCTTTTTCACTTTATTTTGTCTTGTTTCTATGACTATAGCCTATTAAATTTTCTAATTCAATTATCCTGTTTTACCATTTTTCTACTCCAAAAGTAGTAGTTATTCAAACTCTTTTACCATTTTAAAGAGCTGCACACGATTTTTTATGCCCAGTTTGCGGTATATATTTAAAATATGCTTCTTTAGGGTATTGGGTGTAATCACAAGCTCCTCACATATATCCGTGTTGTCCATTCCAGACATCAGGTGCTTCAAAATCGTATGCTCTCGTCTGGTCAAATCGTATTTTGCCACCGCCTCTGTCACAGTTATCTTGCTCATGCCTGTCTCGCCTGACTTGTAGAACTGCTCTAGCCTGTAGGCAAGATGGTCTTTTAGCATGTCTAGGACAAAGATGTCATCATAGTGGAAATCCTCCTTGCCGATTGTCCTGTAAAAAGTAATGGCTCCCAAAAATTTCTTGTGACGGGCAATCACTATCTGTAAGGCATAGTGCCAGTTGTTTGGCTTGTATACCTTTTTGTAATAGTCTGTCTCTACTCTGGCTTCGTCTGAGATTATGTCTGTCTCCCTGTATATGAGCATCTTGCCGCTGGCTACGATTCCCCTGCTGTAGTCTAAGTCCTCGTACATTTCTGACAGGTCCACATCGCAGTTGTATGTGACCGGGTTGCACAGCAGTTTGCCTTCTTCTGTGGACGCCATATAAAAGTCTGCGCTGTCAAAATCCAGTACCATCTTGAGCTGATCCAGTAGTTCATACCGCATGTCGTTAAAGCACTCTGTAGTATGGATTTTGTATATTATGTTGTTTAGGATAATCCAGTCGTTGGTTTCCATTTTTCGCATAATCCACACTCCCTTCTTTTGCTGCCTGATTAGAACATCAACAAATACTTAGGGATATGAGGGATATTAAGTATTCATATGTGTTCTAAATTGTTAAAATATAAAAAGGCAAAGAGAACTATTTCTAAGCCTCTTTGCCTTTATTTCTTCGAATGTTATCACATTTTAATTTTGTAGTCAATCAATTTTCTTCACACTCTCACCTTTGGTCAGCTCGAATGGAATTATCTCATGTGTCGCTGCCTTATTCAAATCAATCATGTTGAATAATAGCTCCACACTCCTTGTGGCAAGCTCCTTATGCTGCTGCCTGATTGACACTATCTTAGGATTATAGTAGTCCGCAAGTGTAGTTCCGTCAAAGCCTGTAATTGATATATCCTCTGGTACGGATAAGCCCTTATCCCTTATGGCTCTTATGGCGCCGATTGCCATCACATCGGAGATTGCAAACACTGCTGTTATTGGGATGTCCTTTTCTAACAGCCTGGTCATGGCTTCATAGGCACTGTCAAATGAGAATCTGGCCTTTTCGTAATATCGCTCATCCCATTTGATTCCGTGTCTCTCAAGACTGTTGACATAGCCCTTATGTCTGGATATAGCTGTCTCTGACATTTCCAGATTACCACCTACCTCTGCTATGTTTCTGTGTCCGTTCTCGATGAGATAGTCAACAGCACATTCTGCTGCCGCTTCGTCATCTATGGCTACTGATGAGAGATTTTTCATATCCCAGCCATCAGCTCCTGTTGTTACAAGCACACAGGGTATGTCGAATTTGTCTATGCTCTCTCCAAAGTCCTGCTTACCACCACCCAGAAACAGCACTCCTAGTGGTTTTCTCTCTCTGCAAAGGCGGATTGCCTCCTTGCCGATATTGTCATCCTCGTCAAGATATGTAACTGTCACTGTATATCCTGTCACATCAATAACAGACTGGATTTCCTCTATTATGCTTGCAAAAAGCATATTGGAGTTACCTTTCACTAACACAAGAATATTTTTTGATGTATTCTGCTTGAGCCTCTTGGCGTTATTGTTTGGTACAAAACCGTGGGCTTCCACAATCTCCATTATCTTTTTTCTTGCCTCAGGACTCACGTCCTTTCTGTCATTCAACACTCTGGATACCGTTGTTACTGAGTATCCGGATTCCTTTGCTATATCTACTATTGTCATATTGTATCCTCTTAAAAGGGTTTTATCCTTTGACTGCTCCTGCCAAAACACCCTCTATTATATACTTTTGACAAGCAATATAAAAGATTACAATTGGTAAAATTGCAAGTACAAGCACTGCCATCATTGCACCCCAGTCAATCTGTCCGTGGCTCTGCTTCAAGTACTGTACTGCGATTGGTATAGTTTTGTACTTGTTGATATTAAGTACAAGGCTTGGGAGGAGATAATCGTTCCATACCCACATTGCCTCGAGGATTGCAACTGTTACAGTTGTTGGCTTAAGTATTGGGAATACTACTAAGAAGAATGTCTGAAGGGGGGTACATCCGTCTATCATAGCAGCTTCCTCAATCTCAAGCGATATGCTTTTTACAAATCCAGTAAACATAAATACTGCAAGTCCTGCTCCAAATCCAAGGTACACGATTATGATGCCCAGTGGATTTGAGAGGTGAAGCATATTTGCGAATTTAGATAATGTAAACATAACCATCTGGAATGGTACAATCATGGAGAAAAGGCAGAGTGTATACATTATTTTGGTTCCCTTTGTCTTTACCCTTACTATGTACCATGCACACATTGAACAGCACAACACAATGAGAAGCACTGAGCCAATTGTGATAAAAAGCGAATTACCAAAGCATGAAAAGAAATTGGTTGCTTTAACTCCATTACTATAGTTCAAAAATCCACAGAACATGCGCTTTGCGCCTGCGACGAACTCGCTCCAGCCGTCTGTGATTTTATTTGAGCTTATTCCGAATGGATAACGGAAAATAAATGCTTTTCTCTTGAATGAGTTTAATATTACAATAAGGATTGGTGCTATCCAGAGTATACTTATAATTGTAAACAGCACTGTAAGTATTCCGCCATGCTTAGCACGTCTTACGGTACTAACCTGCTCTTTGTTTTCTGCTGCCATCAGCCCTCTACCTCCTTACTTGTTGTAATCTTATTCTGGGCTACTGCAATAACTGCAACCAGGATAAAGAATATTACTGCCTTTGCCTGACCTACTCCCTGCCAGCCTGTTGTGCCGTACATTGTGTCGTAGATGTTGAGTGCCAGAAGCTGTGACAGTTTTCCCGGATTTCCGCCTGTCAGAGCAAGGTTCTGGTCGAAAAGCTTGAAGCCGTTTGTGAGTGTCAGGAATGTACAGATTGTAATTGTAGGCATAAGCATCGGAAGGGTTACATGGCGAAGAAGCTGCCATGAGTTTGCCCCATCAATCTTTGCTGCCTCAATAAGCTCTCCCGGTATGTTCTGGATTCCGGCAATGTAGATAATCATCATATATCCAATCTGCTGCCAGCATACTACAATGATAAGTCCCCAGAAGGCTGACCACTGTGATGAAACTATAGTCTTTGAGAAGTTCTGCAATATTGCATTAAAAATCATCAACCATACATATGAGAGTACGATTCCACCAATGAGGTTTGGAAGGAAAAATACTGTTCTGAATATGTTTGTTCCCCTGATTCCCTTTGTAAGTGCCATTGCAATGATAAAAGATACCACATTAATGATACATACTGATACAACTGTAAATAAGGCGGTATACCACATCGAATGTAAAAATGATGTATCAAGAGTGCCATTTACAACGAAAATCTTTGTATAGTTCTGTAATCCTACCCATGTCCAATCAGTTACTGTTGTGAATTTACAAAATGATAAGAAGATACCATATAAAAATGGAACGATAAATCCAATTGTAAATGCCAGTAATGTTGGCAGTGCAAATATCGGAAAATATTTTCTAATTGCTTTTTCCATAACGATTCCTTTCTCAGGTATTAAATTAGGGTGGGCGATGAAATCACCCACCCATGATTTTTACCAAATAACTAAACTTCCAATTTATATCAGATTAGTTTTCCTGTGCCCAGTAGTAAGCCCACTGATCTACGAATGCTGTTGCAACATCATCCCATGAACCGCCACGCTCTGTGTACTCTGTGAGTGGTGCGATTACGTCTGCTCTCCAGTCATCAACTGCTGGTGTTGCGTTAAAGCTCCATGCTACAGATGTCTTTCCTGCTGCTGCATACTCGTTAGCCATTGCTGCGAATGCGTTCTGTGAAGCATAGTCACCTGTGAATGTATCAAATGGAGCTGTAAGTCCCATGTCCTGATTGATTGCTGTACGTCCCTCGTCAGATGTGATTACCCACTCTAAGAATGCAAGTGTTGAATCAATATCTTCCTGAGATGCCTTGCTGTTTACTGCCCAGTAGTTCTCTGTTCCAACTGCAAGACCTTCGTTTGCATCATCTACACCAAAGTAGATTGGCATCATTGAAAGGTCATCTGCTGTTACTAAGTATCCGTTCTCATCATTGTTGAATGCTGCGTACTCCCAGTCACCATTCTGGTAGAATACTGCTTCACCCATTCCAAGCTCTTCCTCTGCGTTTAATGCACCTGAATCAAGTGTAGCCTTATCAGCAGCAGAAGTATTTACATATAAATCCCATACGTTCTTGAAGTTATCGAGGTATTTTCCTGTGATTTCTGACTGTCCTGCAACGAGGTCACAGCCTGCATCCTTGAACTCGTAGTAGAGCTCGATACCTGCAAGATGTCCTGAAAATCTCCAGTTAGAACCTGAATCAAGTCCTGATGAAGCAAATGCCTCTGTAAGCTCTGTTCCACAAGCCTCGTTGATTGCATCTACGTTTGAGTTGATGTCCTCACATACAGCCTTTAATGTATCAAAGTTATCAATCTCATCGATTGACTTGATTACTGCTCCGTCATAATTGTCGATGTAGTTCTGAAGGATTGACTTGTTGTAAATGAGACCATAGCACTCATAGCAGTTAGCTACACCAGCTATAATTCCATCATTTGCGATTGCAAGTGACTTATCTGTCAGGTGTGAATACAACTCACTGTCTGATAAATCATATGTATAATCAGCCCACTCCTGTGCGTCGGCCTTGCTTCCGATTGTGAAGATTGTTGGAGCCTCTGACTTAGCCATCTCTGACTGAAGTGTTGTCTTGTACTGACCATCGGCTGCTGTAACTACTGTTACATCTACGCCTGTCTGCTCCTTATATGTTGCAGCTAAATCCTGCCAGGCTGCATCTGTCTCTGGCTTGAAGTTCAACAGATATACTGAGCCCTCTCCTGCATCTGCTGTTGTTCCAGCCTCTGTTCCGCTTGTCTTTGCTCCATTATCACTGCCACCGTTTGAGCCACAGCCAGCAAGCATTGAAGCTACCATAGCTGAGCAAAGTAAAGCTGATACTAATTTCTTCTTCATTTTTTACCCTCCTAAATTTAAAACACTATATTGCAAACATCTTTGCATTATTGAAAATGTTTTCGGTAATGTTTGCGGTAACGTTTTCAGCAAAGTAAGTATAACTCTCTTTCGTAAACTTTCGCAATACCCCAATTATATATTCTGTACATATACACATTTTGCGAGGTGCTTTTTTGTGCATATCTTACAATTTTTCATGTAAATTCACTCCTATGAAGCCTTTGGAAAATGAATTTGCTCAGTTTTTCCACTCTAAAGTCTACGGGAAATGAATTTACCCAGTTTTCCCACATTTTAGGTTATGAAAATCGGATAGCCTACAGTGTATTTTCCAGAAAAAATATGAAATTAGCAACGGGATGTAATCGCAGATAGGGCTTACATATCCGAATGGTTCTGCCCGTTACGGGGTATGATGGAACCCCGTTGCAGTTCATATTGTTTTCTGAAAAACAACTGCAGGCTATCCGATTAGCGTAAGGCTTAGAGTGGGAAAACTGGGTAAATTCATTTCAACAAAAAATCTCATGTGGAATTGTATGCAGAATTGAGCGAAATATGCTACAAATAAACCTGTCAATGGCAGATTTTCTGTATTCATGGCAATAAAAAAGCCGGGCGACTTCTGGTTGGTAGCTTCTGCGCTACCGTCCTAGTCATCCGACTTTTAGTATCTTCCTGTAAGGAATCTTAAGAATGATACTGGTTTCTTTCCTGCTTTTCTTGTCTCGTCAATGTAGTTCTCGTATGTGCATACTACCTGACCAAAAGACATTGCTGGGTCGATTGAATACATATTAACACCTCCTATATTTTTTTCTCAGGCTTCTCTTTCCTGCCTGCGATGTTAATATACGCCCCTTTTTAGTAAATGTCAACAATTTAATTGTAAAAATTTTGTGAAATACTCATAAAGAATGGAAACTGCTTTATTTTAGGCAGTTTCCACGTTAATCTTATTTATTCTCCTGATATATTTTTCCGGTTATAGAGCTGACACAGTAATTGTTTCTGTTCTGCTTTTTAATCTTATAGAGCATATCGTCTGCTATGTGCAGGAAATCCCATACCTTGCTGGACTTAGGCGGCACATCACAGCACATTCCCTGTGAGATGGTCACTATCGGCAGTGCCTTGGAGAATTTGTGCTCCATGGACCTCTCCATGACCTCATTCTTAAGCTCCCTGGCATAGTCTACTGCAATATCAGGTGTGATATTTTCATAGATTACTACAAACTCATCGCCGCCATATCTGGCGCAGAAGCCCTTATGTCTTGTGACAACCTTTTCCAGACATTCTGCCAGCATGAGCAGACATTCATCTCCCTGCTGGTGCCCATAATTATCATTAAATTCCTTGAAATAATCTATATCAAGAATCTCGATAGCAAAAGAGGCTCCATCCTTTTGAGCCTTGCTGAAAAGCTTATCTGCATACGAATTAAGCTTGAATCTGTTTGCCAGACCAGTGAGCGGATCCTTCTCCGAGTGCTCCTCCAGTATCTTGTTCTGTATCTCAACCTCATGCTTTGCC
>CAVFAM010000324.1:0-2121 GCA_963620375.1 Bacteroidaceae bacterium | reverse complement strand
TTCATGCTTCGCCTGCTTGGCTTTTTCAAGGCTTTTTCTCAGGAAGAGGACATTGTTAATCATCTCTCTTGTCTCCACCTCTCTCCGCTCTGACAGCTCATAGTAGAGTCCTGCTGCCTGTAGATAATCCGCATTCTGGTTATGCTTTCTGTAATACTTTATCTTTAAGGATATTTCCTTTAACTGCATATTGGTAATGTTAAAGCTCCTAATCATCGGCTCCAGAGTGTCAATTATGTTCCAGAATTCCTTGTCCTTATCACATTCAAGCAATAATTCACAGTAGGTGTACAGGTCATCAAATATATCCATGAAGGCTATATTATTGCCCACATCACCATCTATATGGGCTATACACTCATCACGAAGCTCATAATTTCCGCTTCTGTGATAGTATAGTGTCTCCGCACAGAGCACACCTATCCTATCCAGATAATCACATTCCTGCCAATGGTCTGTATGCACTTTTCTGAAGATGCCATCCACACCCTCAAGCTTTCCCTGTAGTACAAGGCAGATTGCTATATTCTGGTATATGCAGACCATATAGCTGTGATAGGTTTTATCCTTTGGCAGCTTCTTTGCCAGATCCAGTGCCTCATACAAAAATTTCTCAGCTTCACCGTACTGCCTGCCCTGGATATTCAAGGCACCACAATTTATTTTTATAATTATCTCAACCTCTGGTGCCGCTAATTTCCTGCAATACACCAGACCATTTAAGTAATAATCGTAGGCTATGGGCAGATTTCCCCTGTTCATGGCTATTATGCCCAGAATATTATAGCTTCTGGCAATCAGCTCCCATTCCTCTACCTTTTCCAGATATGACAATGCCTTGCTGACTGTGGAGAAAAACGAGTCGCCGTCGTTTAATATGTAATAAACCTCTGCTATGTAGTAATAGCCAAAGCCCAAAAGCCTGGCATCATCTATTTTGCTGGCATATTCAATTATGTCATTGCAATACTTTAAAGTAAGCTCAGCATCCTTCTGGTGGTTATCTAAAACCTCCTGCACCCAGCCCTTTACTATATCATTGTATTCAGTGAATTCCACCAGCTCACCTCCTGTTATAATCCATATCCTCTATTTGTATAAAGGTGACCCCTTTGAGCCACCTTTAATAAATGTCACTTTTCTTATTCTACCGCCATATAAGCCGCAGGGTCAATATACTGTCCGTCCTTTGTCATGGCAAAATACACATTGCTGCCCTCCACTGCGTAATACTTGGTAGGCTCGCTCACATATCCTATGACCTGTCCGCTCTCAATTGTATCACCCTTGTCAAAATTCAGCTCCTTAAGCTGACCATATATAGCTGAGTAGCCATTTCCGATATCAACTGTGACTGTGCAGCCAGTCTCCTCGTTTGTCACAATATCGATGATACAGCCCTTTGCGCCACAGTAGACCTTGTCATTCACATTTGCTGCGATTGCAAGACCATAGTTATACTGGTACTGCTGCAGGGTCGGCATATAAATTGTCTTGTCTGCGGAAAATGGCAGAAGCACCTCGCCTTCAACAGGCCACTTTATGACGCTTGCCTCGCTAAAAGACAGACCATCTGTCTGTGCCTCCGGCTTAACCTCCACCGAAGTCTCCGCTGACTCCTCCTTGTCCTGGGCATCATCCTGATTGCCGTCCTGACTCTCAGCCTGGTCGTCTGAGCTATCATCTGCGGCTTTATTCCTGTCAGCAGCCACCTGATTTGTGGTATTAGTTGTCTCTTTTCCTACCCTGCCTGCAGCCTCATCCACATCCGCATTATTGATTGCATTTTCCTTAAGCTCATCTGCGTACTGGTACTTCTGTATAGTACTGCTCTCAAGAATCGGCTCCTCAGCAGCCTGCTCCTTTGAGCTGTTTGTCGAATACGCACCTGCCAGTCCTATTGCTCCTGCTACAAGGCAGGCAAGCGCAGCTATATATTGTTTCTTCATAGGGCACACCTCCATCATCAAATATTCTTTGACAATAGTGTTTCCCCTATGACTCTTTTTATTCGCTATTTTTTATTCATTTTTGAACCGATTATGTTGCTTAATCTGGCAAACTGCTCAAGGCTTAGCGCCTCACCCCTGACATTGACAGGGACACCCAGCTCCTCTATAC
>CAVFAM010000323.1:5186-6700 GCA_963620375.1 Bacteroidaceae bacterium | reverse complement strand
TAAACCTATTTTTACAGTAAAAATAGAAGTTGAAATAAGTAAGACAAAAAAGTATAATATAGACTTGTAAAGGAGCAGAAAAATGTCAACAACAAATATATTAGATATAGTTATAATTGGATTGGGCATATACCTCATATGTTCGACGATAAGCATGAGAAGCAGCAATAAAATAAGCAAGATGTTTTTAGCACCGGAGGAGCTTAAAAAGGTAAAGGACGCAAAGGGCTTTATCGATTATGTATCTCCAATATGCTATATATTCGGGGCTGTCACAATAATTCTTGGCATACTGGGGCTGGTATCAGGCATGGTCTATGAGATTAAGTATTACAACTGGATAGAGATGATTGTCTTTGTGGTTGTGCTTATTATTTTTTCTAATAGATTTAGAAGTGCAAGAGAAAAATATGTAAAATGACAGTAATTTCCAATTGATACTTTTGAGATAATACAGTATAATAAGACCAACGAAAGATAAAACCTGAGATGTTCGACAATCCTGTGTATTTAGAACCTACATTTACTTTAAACGGGATTCCTATATGAACTGCCGGATGTCAGGCCGCCTTAGATTCAGCGGAAGGCAGAACGCAGACTGCGGTTACCCACCTAGCTTTTGCTAGGAGTCTAAATTACAGGAAACGGCACCTTGGGGATTATTATACAAATGAACATTAATTAATGTACAAAGGATAAGAGAAGCTGCTATTATGGCAGCTTCTTTTTTTCAAAAGGAAGGAGAGGAATGAAAAAGGTAACACTTATGATTTTGGCAGTGATTGTGCTGTGCGTTACATTGACTTTTATCATTGTAATAACAAATAGCGTCAAGACTTCTGCAAAGGCGGAGACACAGATAGCAGATAATATACTATATGAAAACGCCTATATTACAAGCTCGGATGGCGGAGTAATCAGATTTGTATGCCAGGATAATGAATACGAGGTAGCAGGACATCTACAGAAGGATGTATGCGGAATAAGCGATATTGAGGTTATAGATGGCAAAATCACCAAAATCAGATACAAGGGGGATAGTGTAGAGGGAAACCTTTTATCATATAATAAGAATTCAAATCAGATAGAAATAGAAGGCTATGGATATGTTGCAGCCCTTGACACAGTGCCTGTTTATACTACGCTTGGTGACAAGGTAAGTGAGACAAGCTGGGATGAGCTGGTCTTTGGAGGTACAAGACTCAGGTATGTGCTGGAGGGAGATAAAATATGTGCAGTGGTTCTCGAGCAGGAGATAGACCACTCAAATATAAGGGTATTGCTTAAGAATAATGATGAGTATTTGTATGGGAATGTGTTTGTAAAATCGGACAATCCATGTCATATTTTTAATCAGAGGACAAACGAGAGCTCTGTAGTGGAGGGAGGAACAGCCATAGATGTGACCTCTCTTGGGATAGAAAGCGGGGACAGCAGAATCATAACCCCGGAGGGCGGTACATTTCTGTACAGCACAAACGGCACGGACTACTGCGCAAATGGATATGAGGGCA
>CAVFAM010000323.1:0-5176 GCA_963620375.1 Bacteroidaceae bacterium | reverse complement strand
CGGACTATTGTGCCAACGGATATGAGGGCAGCCTGATTGTGAGAAATACAGGAACCGGATATGTGCTTGTAAACGTGCTTTCTGTAGAAAATTATGTGAAGTATGTACTTCCATCTGAGATGATGCTTTCATTTGCACCAGAGGCTCTAAAGGCGCAGGCTATATGTGCCAGAACCTATGCCTATTCCCAGATGAAAAACATGGCGTATGCAGAGTACGGAGCAAATCTTGACAATACCACAGCTTATCAGGTGTATAATGCGTCAGGCAGGTATGCAGAGACGGACGCAGCCTGTGATGCTACCCAGGGACAGGTTGTGACTTATGACAATGAGCTGGCAGTATGCTATTATTTTTCTACCTGCGGTGACATGACAGAGGATTTTGAGGTCTGGGAATCGGAGACACCTGGCTATATTCACAAGGTGGCATCATCTGATACCAATTCTCCATTTTACAGGTGGAGTGCGGTGATTGATATAGACAGCATAGCGGATGCAGAGCTTGGAAAGCTTAAAAGCATTTCTGTAGATGATACCAGCGAAAATGGATTTGTCCTTAAGCTTACGGCAGTGTTTGAAAACGGAAGCAGAGAAATGAAAAATGAAAATATAATACGAAAATTCTTAGGTCAGGGACTTGTAAGCACTACATTAAACGATGGCAGTGTCAGGGAAAACCTGTCTATGATACCAAGTGCATGTTTTCGTATTGTAAGTTCTGATGCAAGCAATTATACTATTGAGGGAAGCGGATTCGGGCATGAGATAGGAATGAGCCAGTATGGAGCCAATAATATGGCTCAAAATGGCAGCTCATGCAGCGACATCATATGCTATTATTACAACAACGTAGAGATAAAACAGATAGGTGAGGTTAGATGAATTTACCTGTAGAATTTAAAGAAAAAATGAAAAAATTTCTGGGTGACGAGTGGGAGGACTTTTTGTACTGCTATGAAAATGACAGATACCAGGCACTCAGATTCAACCTGCTAAAAAAGGGATTGGACAGCAGCAAATATGAGGCTGTATTAAAGAAGCTTGGGGTAGAGAAGGTCACACCGGTTGACTGGGCTGTAAATGGATATTATTACGATGAGGAGACAGCCAGACCTGGCAAGCATCCATATCACGAGATGGGGCTTTACTATATCCAGGAGCCGAGTGCCATGTCAGCAGCCAGCCTGCTTGAGCCAAAGCCTGGCATGAGAGTGCTGGATTTGTGCGCAGCACCGGGAGGAAAGTCAACGCAGCTTGCCTCGTATCTGGGACAAAAGGGGCTTCTTGTATCAAATGAAATAAATAATGCCAGATGCAAAATCCTGTCATCTAATATAGAGAGAATGGGCGTCAGAAATGCGATTGTGACAAACGAGGACAGCGGAAAGCTTGCGGAGCATTTTCCTGCCTTTTTCCATGCAGTGCTGGTAGATGCGCCATGCTCTGGCGAGGGCATGTTCAGGAAAAATCCGGATGCCATGAATGAGTGGAGTCCTGCCCAGGTGCTTGTATGTGCGGACAGGCAGTATGAAATCATCTGTAACGCTTCGGCTATGCTTATGCCAGGGGGCGATATGGTTTACTCAACCTGTACATTTTCAAGGGAAGAGAATGAGGACTTAATCGAGAGATTTTTAAGTACTCATGAGGACTATAAGCTTGTAGGGCAGAAGCGTATTATGCCGCACAAGGTGCATGGTGAGGGACATTTTGTGGCTAAGCTCCACAGAGAAGGGGTACTTAATTTCTCAGAGAATGAAGCAGGACTGGATTTCACAGAATCAGACAGAACTTCAAAGAGCAAAGCAGCAAAGGCGAAGCAGACAAAGGCAAAGCTCACAAAGGAACAGGAGAAGGCACTTGATGAATTTTTATCGGATACAATCTCGGATGATTTTGCAGACTGGATTAAGGCAGGAAAGCTTGAATTGTTTGGAGACCAGTTATACCGGCTGCCAGACGAGGAGGTCAGTCTCAGAGGCATCCATGTCTTAAGAGCAGGCTTACATATAGGAGAGTTTAAGAAAAACCGCTTTGAACCAGCCTTTGCCCTTGCTTTGACGCTGGGCAGGGGGGATGTCAAAAAGTATGTTGAACTGCCATCTGATGATATGAGAGCCCTTGGATATTTTAATGGCCAGTCTGTCATATTTAATGATGGTGAGATAGAGACGGGGCTTAAGGGCTGGTGTCTCTTTGGCATAGATGGTTACTCAGCAGGCTGGGGAAAAATAGCTAACGGACAGCTAAAAAATCATTATCCAAAGGGCTTGCGGAAAAATTTAATGTGATTTAGGGTAAATTACCCATTGATGTTTTTTGTATATTATGATAAAATTACAAAAATGTAAAAGGCAATGAATGTGTTAGTAGAACATAGATACAGCTGAAAGAGAGAGGATGCCATCGGCTGAAAGCAACCTTGAGCAATGACTATGTGTCGAAGTTCCCACAGGAGCCGCATGATTGAAATTGTATGATTAGTAGGTCATGACGTGTGCTGCACGTTACGCAGGCAATGAGAGCTTGCAGATTATATCTGTGAGAATCAGGGTGGTATCGCGGAACTTATGGCTTCGTCCCTATAGAGTAGGGATGAGGCTTTTTTTTATCGTATAAAAGAAGTACGATGAGGAATACAGACTGCAAGCTGGCTTGCAAGGCTGTATTCCGAAATCGGACGTCCTAACGAGAAGCGAGAATCATAGTTGCGAAGCAACGGAGAAGCAGCGAAGCTGCGGATTCGAGCTTTGAGTTAGGGAGTTATAGGATATCACATTTAATTAGCACAATAAAAATATATTCAGAGGTGAAAAAAATGAAAGACAAGCTGCAAAAAATCAGAGAAAATGCAATAGCTGAAATCGAGAAGTCAGATGGACTCGAGAGATTAAACGAAGTCCGTCAGTCAATCCTTGGCAAAAAGGGTGAGCTTACAGCAGTATTAAAGGGAATGAAGGATGTTGCCCCAGAGGACAGACCAAAGGTAGGTCAGTGGGTTAACGAGACCAGAGCTGCAATCGAGACAAAGCTTGAGGCTAAAATCGAAAAGCTTGAGGCAGAGGCACTTAGACTCAGATATGAGAAAGAGAAAATTGATGTGACAATGCCAGCAGAGAGAGGTGTAAAGGGTAATCTTCATCCAGTAACACAGGTTACTAACCAGCTCACAGATATTTTTGCATCAATGGGCTTTGAAATCTATGAGGGAGCTGAGATTGAGACTGATTACTATAACTTTACAGCCTTAAATACTCCACAGGATCATCCGGCAAGAGATATGCAGGATACATTTTACTTATCACCTGAGTTTTTACTTAGAACACAGACATCTGCAGGACAGATTCATGTAATGGAAGCAAAGAAACCACCTATCAAGGTTGTTTCACCTGGAAAGGTTTTCCGTTCAGATGATGATGCAACACATTCTCCAATGTTCACCCAGATGGAGGGACTTGTAGTAGATAAGGGTATCACCCTCTGCGACTTAAAGGGTATGCTTGAGCAGTTAGTAAAGAAAATCTTCGGTAAGGAGACATCAACCAGACTTAGACCATCCTACTTCCCATTTACAGAGCCATCTGTAGAGGTAGATGTAAGCTGCTTCCAGTGTGGAGGCAAGGGCTGCAGTCTCTGCAAGGGAACAGGCTGGATTGAGGTTCTTGGTGCTGGTGTTGTAAATAACAAGGTACTTGAGGGCTGTGGAATAGACACAAATGAGTACAGCGGATTTGCCTTTGGTGTAGGTGTTGAGCGTATTGCCATGCTTAAGTATGGTATCAATAATATCAAGCTGTTATTTGAGTCAGACATGCGTGTACTTAAACAGATTGATGATAAATAGGATTTAAAGGAGGCTTAATATTATGATAGCACCACTTAGCTGGTTAAAGGATTATGTAGATATAGATGTAACACCAAAGGAGCTTGAGGAAAAATTATTTTCCTGCGGTTTCGAGGTTGAGGAGCTTATAGAAGTAGGAAAAGACATAAGCAATGTAGTAGTTGGTCTGGTAGAAGAGTGTGAGCCAATTCCAGAGACCCACCTCTCACTCTGCAAGGTCAATGCTGGAGCACACGGAACATTCCAGATTTGCTGTGGAGCAGACAATGTAAAGGCAGGAGGCAAATTCCCACTTGCACTTATCGGCGCAACTGTATATGCAACAGCAAAGGACCATGTGACAATCGAGGGCGTTATGGAAATCAAGCAGGGCAAGCTCCGTGGATATGATTCATACGGTATGCTCTGTTCAGGTGTGGAGCTTGGACTTAACGAGGACTTATATCCAGGTGCAGGCTACAACGGACTTCTTGTACTTCCAGAGGATGCAGAGGTTGGAGCAGATGTAAAGCCTATTCTTGGTATGGACGACTGGCTTTTTGATATTGCAATCACAGCCAACCGACCAGACTGCCAGAGTATTTATGGAATCGCCAGAGAGGTTGCTGCTGTTCTTGGAAAAGAGCTTAAGACACCAGCCCTTGACTACACAGAGACAGATGTTACAAAGGATGAGTTTAAGGTAAGCGTAGAGGCAACAGACATCTGCCCAAGATATATCGGACACTATGTATATGATGTAAAAATGGGAGAGTCTCCTGCATGGATGAGAAGAAGACTTGCCCTTGTAGGAATAGCTTCTATCTCAAATGTAGTAGATATCACAAACTTCGTATTAAAAGAGTTAGGACAGCCAATGCATGCCTTTGACTATAATTATCTGGAGGGTAATCAGATAAATGTAAGACGTGCAAAGGACGGAGAGAAGATTGTCACACTTGATGAGAAGGAATTTGAGCTTACATCAAATAACCTTGTAATCTGTGACGGCGTAAAGCCGGTTGCACTTGCAGGAATCATGGGCGGACTTAACTCAGAGATTAAGGACACTACAACAGAGGTGCTTTTTGAGTCAGCAAAATTCGCAAGAGACAATATCAGAAAGAGCTCAAGAGCACTTGGACAGGCATCAGACTCAAGCGCACTTTACTCAAAGGGTGTGTATGAGTACACAACAGAGATGGCTATGAAGAGAGCCCTTCACCTTATTGAGGAGCTTGGCTGTGGTAAGGTATCAGCTACCCATGTTGAGGCTTCTGTAGGAAATTCAATTGAACCAAGAGAGATGAAGGTCAGCATCAACCGTGTAAATGGTGTGCTCGGCATCAAG
>CAVFAM010000322.1:0-8423 GCA_963620375.1 Bacteroidaceae bacterium | reverse complement strand
GACCTATCAGATACTCGCAACAAAGTGTCTCAAGGTAGAGAGCATGAAGGTATACAAGAGCCTTGAAACTCAGAATATAGAGGCATCAAGAAAAGCAGTATCCATGATAGTGGGAAGAGACACAAATGTCCTGGATGATGAGGGAGTCACCAAGGCAGCAGTTGAGACGGTGGCAGAAAATACATCAGATGGAATAATTGCCCCTATGCTTTACACAGCCCTTGGAGGTCCGGTTCTGGGCTTTGTATATAAGGCAATAAATACCATGGATTCAATGGTAGGCTACAAAAATGACAAATATCTGTATTTTGGCAGGGCAGCGGCAACGCTGGATGATGTAGTAAACTATATACCAGCCAGAATAAGTGCATATATAATGATATTTGCAGCCTTTATAGGAGGCAGGGACTATAGCGGAAAAAACGCCTATAGGATATATAAAAGAGACAACAGAAACCATGCCAGCCCTAATTCAGCCCAGACAGAGTCAGCCTGTGCAGGAGCCCTGGGCATACAGCTGGCAGGAGATGCAAGCTATTTTGGGAAAATTGTAAAGAAGCCATATATTGGCGATTTTACAAGAAAAGTGGAGTATGAGGATATAAAACGAGTGAACAAACTCATGTACCTGACAGCATGGCTATGTGAAGGCATTTGCCTTATTATCATGCTGATAATATTATTGTTCAAGGGTGCTATGTAAGTTAAAATATAATTGGATAAGAAAAAGGATGGCACACAAAATATTTTACAATAATGAATTAATTTATTAGTAGGAAGGAAAAGTATGGCTTTAGATAATAAACTTAACATTAGTGATTCAACAGAACTTGCAAGAATGGAAGAAAAGATAAGTAAGAAAAAAGCAGTTGAGTTATTTGAAAATAAATATTTAGATACTTATGAGGTGGGATCATTCGAGATGCTTGCGGCAATTCATAAATATTTATTTGAGGACATTTATGATTTTGCTGGTAAGGTGAGGACTGTAAATATTGCAAAGGGCAATTTCAGATTTGCACCAGTAATGTATTTACAGGCTGCTATTGAAAATGTTGAGAAGATGCCACAATCAACATTTGATGAGATTGTTGAAAAGTATGTGGAAATGAATATAGTACACCCATTCAGAGAGGGGAATGGACGAAGTACCAGAATCTGGCTGGATTTAATTCTGAAAAAGGAATTGAATCTGGTGGTTGATTGGAGCCTTGCTGATAAAGAAGATTATCTTTTGGCAATGGAAAGAAGTCCGATAAAAGATATTGAAATAAAATATATCTTAAAACAGGCATTGACAGATAAGGTTAATGATAGAGAAATGTATATGAAAGGAATAGACCATAGTTATTATTATGAGGGGTATTCTATATACAGGACTGAAGACTTATAAATGTATATTTCAGCAATGGCAGGGGATATAAAAAACTGTCGTTGCAAGTCCACAAAGCACATTTTAGTGCTATAAAATGTTGTATTACGGAGGACCCCAAATGACCCAAATCCACGGCGGAGACATATACACAAACGACATAGACATAGATTTTTCAGTAAACATAAACCCGCTAGGGCTTCCAGTAACTGTAAAATCCGCCTTACACGAAGCAATAGAAAAATGCAGCGAATACCCAGACATCAATTCGCAGGAGCTGCGCCAAAAACTAAGCGCATGGCTCAATATACCAGCGGAATATCTCCTGTTTGGAAACGGTGCCTCAGAGCTTTTCATGGCGATAATACATGCAGTAAGTCCTGACAAGGTTCTCATTCCAGTGCCATCATTTTATGGCTACCAGCATGCAGCAAATGCAGTCAGCGCAGAGCTCGTATATTATTATTTAAGGGAAGAAAATGATTTTGCCTTTGATGAGGCCTTTTTATCTGCCCTGACAGAGGATATAGACATGCTTTTTCTGGCAAATCCCAATAATCCTACAGGAAAAGTATTGGATAGGGAATATTTAATCCGGGTGCTTGAAAAGTGCAGGCAAAACCATATTCTTGTGGTGCTTGACGAGTGCTTTATAGAGTTTTGCAAAGGAAAAAATCTGGCATTGGATGAGCTTGGCAAATATACCAACCTTATAGTAATCAGGGCTTTTACCAAAATATTTGCCATTCCCGGAGTGAGACTTGGATACATACTGTGCAGTGATAGGGCTTTGCTTCAAAAGGTGAAGACTCATATACCAGAATGGAATCTGTCCACCTTTGCCCAGTACGCAGGAGCTTGCTGTATAGGGCAGGATGAATATATTTCAAGAACCATAGAGAGTGTGAAAACAGAGAGAGAGTTTTTGATAAATGGCATCAAGGAGCTTGAAGAAAAAGGACTTCAAATAAAAGCATACGAGTCAGATGTCAATTTTATATTAATAAAAACAGACATACCACTTTATGATAAGCTCCTGCAAAAGAAAATTCTTATAAGAGATTGTGAGAATTTTGAAGGGCTGTCAAGGGGCTATTACAGGATAGCTGTAAAGAATAGAGCAGAAAATGAAAGACTTTTGAAAGCGATAGGTGAGTGCATTGAATGACAAAATTGACAATATGCAATTAAATGAAAAGGCAACGAAGATAAAAGAAACCAGTGCAGGAAAATTACAGATAAGAGAACTACTGGACAGAATAGAGCATTTGCGCCCAGAAGAAATCGAAAAACGAAGCTTTGAGATTATATCAGAGGAGCTTAAGACCCGTGGCATTATCCTGCAAAAAGACCAGGAGATGGTCACAAAGAGGGCTATCCATACCAGCGCAGATTTTGATTATGCCCATACACTTACATACTCAAAGGACGCTGTTGCTATTGCTAAAAATCTGATATTAAACGGAGCTGATATTGTCACAGATACCAATATGGCATTATCAGGAATCAATAAAAGGACGCTCAAGACCTTTGGCGGTGAGGTCCACTGCTTCATGGCAGATGAGGAGGTTGCCCGCATAGCAAAGGAGCGTGGCACCACCAGGGCTGCAGTGAGCACGGAAAAGGCATCTAAGATAGAAAAGCCTGTGATATTTGCAGTGGGAAATGCACCTACAGCCCTTATACAGCTATACGAGATGATACAGGCAGGAACATTCAGACCAGCCTTTGTGATAGGCGTGCCAGTTGGCTTTGTAAATGTGGAGGTGGCAAAGGAGCTTATCATGGAGACAGATGTTCCATATATTGTGAACCGTGGCAGAAAGGGTGGCAGCAATATAGCCGCAGCAATCTGCAATGCCATCATTTACGAGTTAAAAAGAATTTGAGCAAACTTGTTTAGAGATATGTATAGTGCAGATTATTGAGGAAACAGGAAAGACTATGAGATATGGTTTTACAACCGGAAGCTGCGCAGCCGCAGCAGCAAAGGCAGCGGCATATATGCTTTTGTCTGGGAAAAAGAAAACTGAGATTACAATAGAGACACCAAAGGGCATACCCTTTAATGCGCAGATACTTGATATTGAGCGTTCAGAGAATAAGGTGAGCTGTGCAGTGCAAAAGGATGGTGGGGATGACCCTGACATAACCACAGGAGCACTCATATGTGCGGCGGTGTCATTCGCAGACAGTCAGGAGCCAGAGGAAAAATTATCAGAAAAAAACGATAAACCCCACATTATAATAGATGGGGGAGCAGGCGTTGGACGGGTCACAAAGCCGGGACTTGACCAGCCTGTAGGCAATGCAGCCATAAACCATGTGCCAAGAGAAATGATTACAGCGGAGGTGGCACAGGTATGCAGGCTTTTAGATTACAAGGGCAGCTTAAGGGTTATAATCTCTGTTCCAGATGGAGAAGAAATTGCAAAGCAGACCTTTAATCCAAGACTGGGCATAGTGGGAGGAATCTCAATCCTTGGCACAAGCGGAATTGTGGAGCCTATGAGCAGTCAGGCACTGCTTGATACAATCCGTGTGGAGCTGAACCAGAGAAAGGCACTGGGCTATGATTATGTGGTTGTGTCTCCTGGCAATTATGGTCTGGATTTTATGAAAAATACCTATAATTATGACCTGGATAAGAGCGTCAAATGCAGTAATTTCATAGGACAGACAATAGATATGGCTGTGGAGCTGGGCTTTAAGAAGCTGCTTCTTGCAGGACATATAGGAAAGCTCATAAAGGTCTCCGGAGGCATAATGAACACCCACTCAAGGGAAGCGGATGCGAGGATGGAGCTTATGGCTGCCTTTGCTGTTAAAATGGGAGTAGATGCAGACAAGGTCTGCCAGATACTTGAAAGTGTGACAACAGAAGAGGCGGTGCGCATCTTAAGTGAGAGTGGAAATCTGTCTCAGGTTATGGATTATGCCATGGAGCGCATATGTTTTTATCTGGACAAGAGGGCAAGGGGCAGAATGCAGATAGACTGCATAATGTATGCAAATGATTTCGGGGAATTAGCAAAGAGCAGGGAGGTGTCAGAATGGTTTACTTTGTTGGCGCAGGAACAGGAGCAGTAGATTTGATTACGGTAAGGGGCATGAGGCTCCTTGAAAAAGCAGATGTGATTATATATGCAGGGTCTCTGGTCAATCCAGAGCTGCTTGATTATGCCAAAAAGGACTGCCAGATACATAACAGTGCAAGGCTTACCTTGGATGAGGTTATAGACATTATGAAAAAAGCCTCAGGTGAGGGCAGAACAATTGTGAGACTGCACACAGGGGAGCCAAGCATATACGGAGCCGTGAGAGAGCAGATGGATGAGCTGGACAAGCTTGGCATAGAATACGAGAGCTGTCCGGGAGTAAGTGCTTGTTTTGGGGCAGCAGCCTCCTTAAATCTCGAGTACACTTTGCCAGATATATCCCAGTCACTTATCATCACCAGAATGGAGGGGCGGACAAAGGTTCCGCCCAAGGAGAGCATAGAGAGCTTTGCAGCTCATCAGGCATCAATGGCTATATACTTAAGCACAGGCATGCTTGAGGAGCTAAGCAGACGGCTTGTAGCAGGAGGCTACAGGGAGGACACCCCGGCGGCACTGGTATATAAGGCAACCTGGCCGGAGGAAGAAAAATATATATGTACTGTAAAGACATTGGCAGAGACAGCCAGAGAGCATAAGATTACAAAGACAGCCCTGGTTCTGGTTGGGGATGTCATAGGTCACAGAGATTATGAAAAGTCCAGATTGTATGCGGCGGATTTTTCTACTGAATACAGACAGGCAAAGGAGAAGTAATGTTAAGTATAATCAGTTTCACTGAAAAGGGGGCACACCTGTCACTTAAGCTTTTGGATATGCTTAATGAAGCAGGAGAAAGTGCAGGTGTCTACACCAAGTGCTCAAAGTACAGGGATGGAAGCATAAATAAGAGGCTCAGGTATGTCTACTGTGGTACGGACGAATGGGCTAAGCTACAGATGTCAGCGAAAAATGAAATACTTTTTATAGGAGCCTGTGGAATAGCGGTGAGGGCTATTGCACCCTGGGTTACAAACAAGCTCTATGACAGCCCGGTGCTAGTGATGGATGAGCTGGGTACATATGTCATACCCATTTTGTCAGGACATGTGGGCGGCGCAAATGAGATAGCAGTAAAAATCGCAGAGCTGGAAGGGGCAGAGCCTGTGATTACGACAGCGACAGACTTAAATAAGAGCTTTGCAGTAGATATATTTGCAAAGAAAAATCAGCTGTATATAGAGAATAGGGATGGGATTGCGAAAGTATCGTCCAAGGTATTAAGGGGCGGGAAAATAAGCATAGCAGTTGAGCCGCCTGAATATGGAATTTCTGAGTCTGAAATTGAAGAAGCTGAAAATGTAAAATTAGAAACCAAAATATCTGTAACAAGGAAAAGTGGAAATGAAACAGAAAGCCACCACTGCAAACAATTAAGACATGAACAGCTAAGAGGTGACAGCCGGTTTACAAATCAGATAGAAATAGTAGACTTTCCACCAAATCAGCCTGTAGATGTGATAATCACAAGTCAAAGAAAAGACTATGACGCAAGTCTTATCCTAAGACCAAGGGAATACGTCCTTGGAATGGGCTGCAAGAGAGGCAGGGAGCCTGAAAAGATAGCAGAGTACATAGACCAGACCCTGACAGAGCTTGGACTAAGCAAAAATCAGGTCTACGCCATCTGCTCCATTGACAAAAAGCAGGATGAGGCAGGCTTTTTGCAGTGGAGCTGCCTGGAGAGAATACCATTTATCACATATTCAGCAGAGGAGCTTGAAGCGGTGGCAGGAGACTTTGAGACATCAGAATTTGTGAAATCACAGGTCGGTGTAGACAATGTATGCGAGAGGGCTGCCCTTAGGGGCTGTGGAGCAAATGGCGAGCTTGTATACAGGAAGCATGCCCATGATGGAATGACTATTGCTGTAGCAAAGAGAGATTGGAGCGTATCGTTTGACTATGAATAAAATATATATTGTAGGAATGGGACCAGGAAAAGAAGAGATGATGACCCTTGAAGCCCAGAGAGTGCTTGAGGAGGCAGATGTGATTATAGGTTACACCGTTTACATCAAGTTACTGGGCGAAAAATATGCAGACAAGGAAATGATTACCACTCCTATGAGGCAGGAAAAGGAGCGCTGCATAATATGCTTTGAAAAAGCAAGAGAGGGGAAAAAAGTGGCTCTAATATGCAGTGGAGATGCGGGCATATATGGTATGGCTTCCCTTATGTATGAGCTTGGAAAGGACTATCCTGACATAGAGCTTTGTGTGGTGGCAGGCATCACGGCGGCAAGCAGTGGGGCGGCAGTCTTAGGAGCACCCCTTAACCATGACTTTTGCGTAATCAGCCTGAGTGATTTGCTCACACCCTGGGAAAAGATAGAGAAGAGACTCCTTGCGGCAGCAGAGGGGGATTTTGCCATAGCCATATACAATCCTTCAAGCCACAAGAGAAGGGATTATCTACAGAGAGCCTGTGATATTTTGCTTGGCAGCATAGAGGAGGACAGAGCCTGTGGCTATGTGGAAAACATAGGCAGGGATGGAACACGGGCTGTTACATGCACGCTTAAGGAACTTAGGGATAAGGAAGTGAATATGTTTACCACTGTCTTTATAGGAAACTCTGGCTCAGAGATTATAAATGGCAGGCTGATTACAAGGAGAGGTTATCAAATTGAAAGAAATACTGATATTTGCAGGAACAACTGAAGGGCGGAAGCTATCTGAGTGTCTTTCACAGGCAGACATTTTACATACAGTATGCGTTGCCACTGAATACGGAGAGATAGTGCTGACAGAAAACGCCTGCGCCCATATCCACAGGGGCAGGATGGATGTCGATAAAATGAAAGCCTTTATATCAGGTGGGCAGTTTGCAGCAGTTGTGGATGCTACCCATCCATATGCCCAGCTGGTTACAGAAAATATAAGGACTGCCATGGAGGGCATGGATATTCCATATATCCGTCTAAGGCGTGAGACTGATGATACATACGATTATGACAAGGTCAGAGTGTTTAAAAGCAATGAGGATTGCGCCTGGGCGCTTCTGGGTGTAGAGGGCAACATACTGATCACCACAGGCAGCAAGGAACTGTCCGTATATTGCGGACATGAAAAGCTGAAGGACAGACTCTATGTGCGGGTACTGCCAGGGCTTGAGAGCATAAGCCTCTGTAATGAAAATGGCATAGCAGGAAAGCATATACTTGCTTTGCAGGGACCCTTCACAGCGGATATGAACGAGGCTATGCTCCGCCAGTACGATATAGGCTGTCTGGTTACTAAAAAAAGCGGCAGGGCTGGTGGCTATATAGAGAAGCTTGAGGCAGCAAAGAGGCTGGATATTCCTGTATATGTGGTGGAAAGAACAGATGTTGCAGGAAATGCAAATACAACAAGAAGTGCGGATACCACAAAAGATGCAAATATTACAGAAGATGTGTCACAGAAAGTAGATGTAGTAGAACAAGCAGAAGTGCCACAAAAGGGGAATATGTCAGAATTTACAGATGGTGGTGACAATACAAGCAAGACATATTTATTTAGGGAGACCTGTGAGCTTCTAAGTAAAATATGCAATAAAAAAATCAACACACAAAACAAATTCATTATCACCCTTGCCGGTGTAGGCATGGGAAGCCACGCAAGCCTAACCAGAGAAGTAGAGCATGCCATAAACGAAGCAGACATCATCCTTGGTGCCAAGCGGATGATTGACGCATACGAGCCACGCCTTGAGAAAAAGCCTTACTATATGGCTTCAGATATTATTCCTTATATTAAGAAGCTGCAAAGTGATGACACTTTTTATGAGGATAAAAACATAGTAATCCTGTTTTCCGGAGATAGTGGCTTTTACAGCGGCTGCCAGTCCCTATACAGGGCACTAAAGGCTGAGATTGAATCCGGGGCACTTAATGCAGATATAAGCATTATGCCGGGAATATCATCTATAGCCTATCTCGCCGCCTGCACAGGTGAGAGCTATCAGGATG
>CAVFAM010000321.1:3691-7627 GCA_963620375.1 Bacteroidaceae bacterium | reverse complement strand
AGGCAGAGGGCATCTATGCGGAGAGTGACATCATGCTTGCAGTGTCATACTGTGTGAGAAAAGCGGCAGAGCTTAAACTGCCCCTTGTTATATGCCTTGGCATGGGAACTAATAACGGAAACCACAATGGTGATGGCTTTTTGTGCGATTATCTGGACAGTGTGGCGGCGGATCTGATGCATGCGGTTGTGATTGCGGCGGGAAACGAGGCTCTGGCAAAGCACCATTACAGGGGGCTTGCCCAGTCAGTGCTTGAGCCTGAGAGGGTGGAAATCAATCTGGACGAGGACAGCGATGGATTTTATCTGGAATGCTGGTGTCTGGCACCTGAGCTGGTGAGCATTTCCATCCAGTCTCCAATCGGGGAAATCTGGCCAAGGGGGACGGATTCAGGCTCCGACAGCATGGAGCATGTATTCATATTTGAAAATACAACAGTGAGCATTGACTATAATTATACCGGCAGGCAGACCAGAAACCTCATCATATTTGTACGTTTTGAAAAGCCCACAAAGGGGGTATGGACACTTAGAATTTTCCCAGAATACAGCATAACAGGCATATATGACATATGGCTGCCGGCAAATGGCATGTTGAGGGAGAATGTAACCTTTATCAGACCAGACCCTGATATTACGCTTACAAGTCCAGCAGACTCAAGTGTGCCTATGGCGGCTGGCGGCTATAATAATGGAAACAATTCTGTCTATCTCGATTCGGGGCGTGGCTTTAAGACAGGCGGGGGCTATAAGCCTGACTTCGTAGCACCGGCAGTGGAAATTATGGGCAAGGAATTAAACGGCAGCTACGGCACCCGTACCGGTACATCGCTTGCTGCTGCCATAACAGCAGGAGCCTCTGCCCAGATACTTGAATGGCTTGCCTACAGGAGGGAAGCCCAGGGGGCAAATTCCGTGGATGTGAAGTATTTTATCACCAGAGGCTGTGTGAGAAGAGAGGGGCAGTCCTACCCATCCAGGACGGAAGGCTACGGTTTATTAAATATTTATAATTCTTTTCAAAATCTTTTTTGATTTAGCATATTACAGTGGTATAATAAATTTCAGCAGGCTGATTGCAATTAATCGCCAAATAGGATAAGATTAATCCTAAAATAGCAGAAAAGGAGAGACGAATGACCAAGAAAGAACTGGCAGCATATGCCGCAAGCAAACAGGAACTATGTATTGCAAACGACACTATATCGGATAATCTCTTTGTTGAATATGGGGTTAACAGAGGACTTCGTGATTTAAACGGAAAAGGTGTACTCACAGGACTTACCAATATTTCAAAGATTACATCCTTTAAGGATGATGAGAATGGAAAGAGAGTGCCATGTGACGGTGAATTATGGTACAGAGGATATAATGTCCAGAATCTTATAAAGAGCTTAAGCCCGGATGAATTTGGCTTTGAAAAAACAGCATATCTGCTTTTGTTTGGACAGATGCCCACTCCAGAGGAGGAGAAGGAATTTGCAAGTGTACTTGGAAAGAGCAGGACTCTCCCATCAAACTTTACCAGAGACGTAATCATGAAGGCTCCATCAAAGGATATCATGAATTCAATGACCAGGAGTATTTTAACACTTGCTTCATATGATGATTTGACATCTGATTCATCGGTTGCAAATAATATCAGGCAGTGTATAAATCTTATTGCCACATTCCCTATGCTTGCAGTGTATGGATACCATGCCTACAACCATTATGAGAATGACCAGAGTATGTATATCCACAGACCGGACCCTAAGCTTTCTACAGCTGAGAACTTCCTCAGAATGCTGAGACCTGATAATAAATACACCCAGCTTGAGGCGAGGGTACTGGATGTGGCTCTTATGCTTCATATGGAGCATGGCGGTGGAAATAACTCTACATTTACCACAAGAGTAGTAACCTCTGCCGGCACAGATACATATTCAGCTATAGCGGCAGCCATGTCATCCCTCAAGGGGCCAAAGCATGGCGGTGCCAATATCAAGGTTATGGAAATGATGCAGGACATCAGGACAAATGTAAAGGACTGGAGCGACAGGGATGAGGTAAAGGCATATCTTGCCAGAATGCTTGACGGAGAGGTCTTTGACAAGAAGGGGCTTATATATGGAATGGGACATGCGGTTTATTCTATTTCAGACCCAAGAGAGAGAGTCTTTAAGGGCTATGTAGAAAAGCTTGCAGTGGTCAAGGAGCGTGACAAGGAGATGAACCTCTACAATCTCATAGAGGAGCTTGCACCTGAGCTTATCGCAGAAAAGAGACATATCTTTAAGGGTGTCAGCCCAAATGTGGATTTTTACAGTGGATTTGTATATGAGATGCTTGGTATTCCTATGGAGCTTTACACACCGCTTTTTGCAATCGCAAGAATTGTCGGCTGGAGTGCCCACAGAATCGAAGAGTTAATCGGAATGAACAAGATTATCCGTCCAGCATATATGAGTGTTATGGAAGAGATTAAATAAACAAGGAGTGATAAAAGTGGAACAGATTAAGGGTGGAGTCACAGCTGCACAGGGCTTTGAAGCAGCGAGCTGTGAGGCAAATATCAAATATTCCGGCAGAACAGATATGGCAATGGTTTTCTCAAAGGAGCCATGTGAGTGCGCAGGCACATTTACATCAAATGTGGTAAAGGCAGCCTGTGTGCAGTGGGATATGCAGATTGTAGAGTCTGGGAAGCCTATGCATGCAGTTGTGGTAAACTCAGGTATTGCCAATGCCTGTACAGGCAAGGCGGGCTTTGATGCCTGTGAGGCTACTGCAAGGGCTGTGGAGGACAGCCTCAAGGTGCCATATGATTCTGTGGCGGTTGCATCCACGGGAGTAATCGGCATGCAGCTTCCTGTTGATAAGCTGGTAAAGGGCGTAAATGCCATGAGCGGGACTCTTGATGAGAGTCTGGAGGCTGGAACGGCGGCGTCAAAGGCTATAATGACTACAGATACCGTAAATAAAGAGGTGGCTGTGACATTTATGGCAGGGGACAAAAAGGTCACTCTTGGAGGTATGTCAAAGGGCTCTGGAATGATTCACCCTAATATGTGTACAATGCTTGCCTTTATCACAACAGATTTGAGCATTGATAAGGCACTTATGCAGGAGGCTCTCCGTGAGGTTGTAGCAGACACCTTTAATATGATTACAGTAGACGGAGATACATCCACAAATGATTCACTTATCATGATGGCTAACGGACTGGCAGGAAATGACAAAATTACTGCAAAGGATGAGAGCTATGAAAACTTTAAAGAGGCCTTATTCTTTGTATGCAGGTTTTTAGCCCGTAAAATGGCATCAGATGGAGAGGGCGCCACAAAGCTCTTTGAGGCAAAGGTTGTAAATGCCAAATCAAAGGATGATGCAAGAACTCTTGCAAGAGCAATCGTAGGCTCTAACCTGTCAAAGGCGGCTATATATGGCTGTGACGCAAACTTTGGACGTTTCCTCTGCGCTATGGGATACTCAGGGGCACAGTTTGACCAGAATGATGTGGAGCTTTTCTTTGAGAGTAAGGCTGGCAGGATGCAGGTTTTTGACAAGGGCACACCGATTGAGTTTGACGAGGATTTTGCTGTCAAAATCATGAAAGAGGACGAGGTCACAGTATTCGTAGATATGCACGAGGGAGAGGCAGAAGCCACAGCCTGGGGCTGTGATTTGACCTATGACTATGTAAAAATCAATGCTGATTACCGCTCATAAATTAAATAAAGTGAGAGATATTTCTTGACAAAAGAAAATTAAGATGATACTTTAATTTATGAAGAAAAAAACTATATATTTTTATTAATTGTATATTTGAATGAACGAAGGCGTTCAGACGTAGATTTATGCTACGTTTGAATGCCTTTTTTGATACTAAAGTATGCAGGAAAAGCTGCCAGCTTTTCTGTGTTTAAGAAATGAGAGGTAACATTATGAAAAATGG
>CAVFAM010000321.1:0-3681 GCA_963620375.1 Bacteroidaceae bacterium | reverse complement strand
TATTAATTGTATATTTGATGTGAACGAAGGCGTTCAGACGTAGATTTATGCTACGTTTGGATGCCTTTTTTGATGCCAAAGTATGCAGGAGAAGCTGGCGGTTGGCGGCAGGTTCTCTGTGTTTAAGAAATGAGAGGTAACAGTATGAAAAATGGTTTAGATGTGGTAGATCAGAAGATTGTGGAATTATTGCAGGAGAATGCCAGAATATCCATAAAGGATATAGCAGCACAGGTCTTTTTATCTTCTCCTGCCGTGACATCACGCATAGAGAGACTTGAGAAGAACGGTGTCATAAACGGCTATCATGCAGAGGTGAATTCAGAGGCAATAGGCTATAATGTAAAAGCATTTATAAATCTTGACCTGGAGCCGGTGCAGAAGAAGGATTTCTATCCGTTTGTGGAGAATATGCCAAATGTCATAGAGTGTAACTGTGTGACAGGGGACTATGCAATGCTCCTTGAGGTGCAGTTCGCAAACACGGGAGACCTTGACAATTTTATCAATAAATTGCAGCAGTTTGGAAAGACCAGGACACAGATTGTATTTTCCACAGCAGTTTCACACCGGGGCGCACCAATTAGTGGCTGTTCAACAACGCTTTAATGTGTTAAACTGTTACTGGTCACAGTGAAAACATTTGTTAGTGAGGAGGAAATGAAATGAGCCTTAAGCTTGGATTTATCGGTTGTGGAAATATGGGAAAGGCAATGCTTTCAGGAGTGCTTGAGTCAGGAAAGTGTGGAAAGGCAGATGTGCTTGCCTCTGCCAAAACTGAGGCAACAAGAGAAAAGATAAAAAGCCAGTTTGATATAAAAGTAACTGCTGACAATAAAGAGGTGGCAGAGTTCGCAGATGTTCTCTTTTTAGCTGTAAAGCCGCAGTATTATGCAGAGGTTATTGACCAGATAAAAGACGTGATAAGGGATGATGAAATCGTAATATCCATTGCCCCGGGCAAGAGCCTTGAGTGGTTTGACCAGGCATTTGGCAAGAAACTTAAGATCATAAGAACCATGCCAAACACACCAGCCATGGTCAAGGAGGGCATGATGGGAATGTGTCCTAATGCTCTTGTCACAGATGAGGAGATTTCTCTGGTAAAGGACATATGTGATGGCTTTTCAGAGACAGAAATAATCACAGAAAACCTGATGGATGTTGTAACTGCGGTTAGCGGCAGCTCACCAGCCTATGTATTTATGTTTATAGAAGCCATGGCAGACGCCGCAGTGGCAGGAGGCATGCCAAGACAGCAGGCATATAAGTTTGCAGCCCAGGCGGTGCTTGGAAGTGCTAAGATGGTGCTTGAGACTGGAAAACATCCGGGAGAGCTTAAGGATATGGTATGTTCGCCGGCAGGCACTACAATTCAGGCAGTACGGGTTCTTGAGGAAAAGGGAATGAGAAGCGCAGTCATGGAAGCCATGATGAAATGCCTTGATATTTCGAGAAATATGTAATAGAATTAAGGCATTGAGTGTAAAGGAGATTTTTCTATGAGTCAGGAAAAAGTTGACAAGTATAAGAAAGAGAAAGCAAATCGTAAGAAAACTCTTGCAAGAAATAAAGTAAAGCGCACCATCGGCATATGCTGTGGCTGGGCAGTACTCGCATTAGTAGTAGGCTGGGCAGGATACTCAGGATACAATTATTATGAGGACAAGAAGCCGGCAGAGACATACTACTGTGATACAACTGCTATTGATGACTATATTTCAGGACTTTCACAAGAGTAGGAATAAGCTTTGACAAAAGAGATATATTTAGCTCCCATGGAGGGGCTTACAGGATATATAATCAGGAATGCGTTTCACCACCATTTCGATTACATTGACAAATATTACACACCATTTATCCCAGCAGCCAAGAGAATGAATTTTAAGATAAAAAATGACATTTCTCCTGAAAACAATGCTGGGATATTTGTCGTTCCACAGCTTATGACAATAATTGGTGAGGAAGCCATGGAGATGGCTCACAAGCTTCGTGATTATGGCTATGAGGAAGTGAATATCAATCTGGGCTGTCCGTCGGGAACGGTTGTGTCAAAGGGCAGAGGCTCTGGAATACTGGCATTTCCGGAAAAGCTTGATAATTTCCTCTATGAGCTGTATTCAATCAGTGATATGAATGTGACAATAAAGACAAGAGTTGGCTTTGACAATGATGAGCTTTGGGAGGAGCTGCTGCAGATTTACAGCAAGTATCCTATCTCAGAGCTTACTATCCACCCAAGGGTGCAGAAGGACTTTTATAAGGGAGAAATCAGGCTGGCAGATTTTGATAAGGCATATCAGATAATAGACCAGACAAAGACCAGGCTTGTCTACAACGGAGACATAGACAGCCCGGATAAATTTATGGCGGTAAGTGAGAGATACCCAGATGTAGACAGCTTTATGATAGGGCGTGGCATGTTCATGCATCCTTCTCTGGCTGCCCGGATAAAGGGGGTAACCATGGAGGAGGCAGAATACAGACAGAGGCTTAAGGACTGGCATGATGAGATATTAAACGGATACCTTGAAATCTTTTCGGGTGAAAAGGATGCAATCTTCAGAATGAAGGAAATCTGGTCCTATCTCAGGCTTGATTTTGAAAACTCAGATAAGCTCTGGAAAAAGATTAAAAAAGCTCAAAATCTCGCTGACTATAAGGCAGCTGTTTCCATGGTTTTATGATGTAGTTAGTCAATCTGGACATAGGCTTTTTTCAGTGCATCCTCGATTGCTGTCATGAGCACAATGGAGGTGTACTGGTTCCCCTGTGAATATGTAATATTGTCTATGGACTGATTTTCAAGAATCTGGTCTGACAGCTCGTTCATGGCAGATGGGATGAGAGGGTACATAGTCTGTATGGTCTCGTCCAGATTGACAAGGTCTACGGATGTTATGTAATTGTCGTCAACTGTAACCTGTACATCCAGCGAGCTTCCGTTCAGGAGCACTGATGAAGAATAGACGCCAGGGACATATAAGGATGGCGCCATTGTCTGCACAACTGACTTTTTACCAGACACTAATACATTTATAATCATAAAGAGCATCAGTATTGCAATGCCGATTAGTACTCCTGTGAAAATTAAATTTTTCATTCTTACAACAACAATTTTTGTTTTTGCACTCATGTTTACCTCCTCGAATATAGCTTTTTAAACCTGCTAATTAGTATATTTTATGGGGAAAAATCAATAATATGAAAAATATTTAAAAAAAATCAAAAAAAGTGTTGACATATTGAAAGGTTTTCGGTATTATAAGTCATGTGCTTGAGGGAACACAACAAAGCACAGAAAACTAAATGCGATAGTGGCGTAGTTGGTAACGCGCGACCTTGCCAAGGTCGAGACCGCGGGTTCGAGCCCCGTCTATCGCTTTTCCTAATGAGTCCTGTAAATGTTGAATTTGCAGGATTTTTTTGTTTTGAAAGCAGAGGGTGACAAAAATGGAGATAAAAAGCTTATTGATAAAAGACACAACAAAAGAAGAAAGAATCCGCATAGTACAAGAAGGACTCAACCAGTGTGGTGGAGCGTGCGATTTCTGCAATGGATGTGACAACTTAGGCGGAGGCATGGTAGACTCTTTCTATGAGCCTTATATAAACGGAGAAAAAGAATTGCGAGAGCTTAACGAAGAGTACATGAGCAATTCGGGAATGGTTCATTAGGTG
>CAVFAM010000320.1:0-7047 GCA_963620375.1 Bacteroidaceae bacterium | reverse complement strand
ATGAATTTAAGTTGTATGGAGAAAGATGGTATCCAGAGGAATAACATATAGCTATATGAATAAGAGGATAGCCCCCGCTATCCTCTCCTATATATAATATAATTCCTCTCTTCCAGTATCTCAACAGCCCTCTCCATAGCCACAGAATCATAAAACTCAATCCTCAAAACCCCTTGGTCAAACTCCCTGTTATTCACAATCCCGATATTCTTGATACTGATATTCTGAAAAGCCAGAAGGCTTGCAACAATCGCAATAACACCAGCCTCATCCGGTAAATCCACATAGATTTCAAAGAATTCATCCTTGATTTTATTGCCAGGTATAAAGAGAGAATCTCTGTATTCCTTGGCATCGCCAAAATATTTGAGGAGAGTATCACTGTCATCATCTGCGATATAGCTTCTCAGACTGCTAAAGTAATCCATGTACTTATCCATCAGTCCCAGTATCTGCTCTTTGTTGGAGGTGCAGATGTTCTGCCACATGACAGGAGATGATGCAGCAATTCTTGTGACATCCCTGAAGCCACCTGCAGCAATGGTTTTCATTGTCTCGTTTTCGGAATCTATATCATTTACCATATTTACAAGAGAGTAGGCAATCATATGTGGCAGATGGCTTATGGCAGCCGTTGCGTGGTCGTGTTCCCTGTAATCAAGTACCAGAGGCAGTGAACCAAGGGATGCTACGAAATCCTTAAACTCCAGAACTGTCTCATCTGAGGTCCTGCTTGTCGGTGTAATAATATAGTAGGTATTTTCAAACAAGCGCTCAGTAGCGTACTCAAGACCTGTTTTCTCAGAACCTGTCATAGGATGTCCGCCTATGAAATTGTCCTCCAGACCAAGCTCTATGACCTTCTCATGGATTTCTGTTTTGGTGCTACCTACATCTGTTATGATGCAGCCGCTCTTTATGACATCCTTAAGCTGTGCCAGATATTCTACATTTTTATGTACGGGAGCGCAGAGAAAAATAAGGTCACAGTTATTAAAATCTGATATATCAAGTGGTGTCTTGTTCTGGCATAAGCCTATTTCATGCGCTAGTGTGATAGTACTGGCATGTCCGGCTGTCGCATATATTTCTGTGGCTGGTTTCAGCTCCTTGATTTTTTTTGCAAGAGAGCCTCCGATTAGTCCCAGCCCTATAAATCCAATTTTGTCAAATTTCATATTTACCTCCGAGTAATTGTATCACTCATTTTTATATATTATAATAAATCTCTTTAGAAACTTAAAGTGTAAAAGTGAAAATGTGAATATTTAAGGTGATTTTGCATAAAACTATTGTAAAAACCAGACAATATTAGTACAATATAACCATATAATAAATTGTTGGGAGGTACTTATATGAATGTTTTTACTACGGATAAGATCCGAAACGTCGTTCTGCTGGGCCACGGTGGCAGTGGAAAGACATCGTTGACAGAAGCAATGGCATATCTTGCTGGTTTGACAACACGAATGGGTACAGTTGCAGATGGAAATACTATCAGTGACTTTGACAAAGAAGAGATAAAGCGTCAGTTTTCCATTCATACATCAGTTGTTCCTATTCCGTGGAACGATGTAAAGATAAACATTTTAGACACTCCTGGTTATTTTGATTTCGTGGGGGAAGTTGAGGAGGCTGTTTCGGTTGCAGATGCTGCAATTATTGTTGTATCTGGAAAGGCTGGAATAGAGACAGGTACCAAGAGAGCATGGGAGATATGTGAGAAGTACAATCTGCCGAGAATGATTTTCGTTACAGATATGGATATTGATAATGCAAGCTTCAGACAGGTGGTTGAGGACTTACAGACCCTATATGGCAAGAAGATTGCTCCTTTCCATCTGCCAATCAGGGAGAACGGCCAGTTTGTAGGCTATGTAAATGTTGTCCAGCAGAAGGCTAAGCGGTGGAATGACAAGGGCACAGTTGATAAGTTTGATGTGCCTGATTACTCACAGGAAAATCTGGGTATCTGCAGGGAAGCCCTGCTTGAGGCGGTTGCAGAGACCAGCGAAGAGTTTATGGACAGATATTTTAACGGAGATGAGTTTTCTGAGGATGAAATCCGTCAGGCTCTGCGTGTGAATGTCATAGATGGTTCAATTGTTCCTGTGCTGATGGGCTCAAATATTATGGCTCGTGGAATGTACACTCTCATGTGTGACATTGTTAAATATTTCCCAAGCCCTGACAGAAAGGAATGTGCCGGCATCAACACCAAGACAAATGAGGTTTATCCGGCAAATTATGATTTTTCAAAGGCAAAGACTGCCTATGTATTTAAGTCAATCGTTGACCCATACATCGGCAAATACTCACTTATTAAGGTAAATTCCGGTGTGCTTAAGTCTGATGATACACTTTACAATTACCACAGAGACTTTGATGAGAAGCTGGGGCATTTATATGTGATAAAGGGCAGTAAGGTAGAGGAAGTGCCTGAGCTTCATGCAGGAGATATAGGAGCATTGGCAAAGCTTCAGAAGACTCTGACCACAGATTCGCTGTCTACCAGAAATACACCTGTGGCATACATAAGAGCTGCAATCTCCAAACCATATGTATCTATGCGCTATAAGGCAAAGAACAAGGGTGATGAGGATAAGATTTCACAGGCATTGCAGAAGCTTTTGATGGAGGATCTGACTCTTAATAATGTGAATGATTCTGAAAATGGTCAGATCCTGCTTTATGGAATGGGAGACCAGCATCTGGATGTGGTTGTCAGCACACTCCTTGAAAAATACAAGGTTGAGATTGAGCTTAAGCGTCCAAGAGTTGCCTTTAAGGAGACACTCAGGAAAAAAGCTGATGTAGAGTACAAGTATAAGAAGCAGTCTGGCGGACATGGCCAGTACGGACATGTAAAGATGACCTTTGAGCCATCTGGTGATTTGGAGACACCATATGTATTCGAGCAGTGCGTTGTAGGTGGAGCTGTTCCTAAGAACTTCTTCCCTGCTGTAGAAAAAGGTATCGCTGAGTCTGTCAAAAAAGGCCCTATGGCAGCATACCCTGTAACAGGAGTCAAGGCTGTATTATATGATGGTTCTTATCATCCTGTAGATTCTTCTGAGATGGCGTTTAAGGTTGCTGCCATGCAGGCATTTAAAAAGGGCTTTATGGAAGCTTCTCCGGTACTGCTTGAGCCGATTGCATCCCTTAAGGTTGTTGTGCCTGATGAATATACTGGAGATATAATGGGAGACTTAAATAAGAGGCGTGGAAGAGTCATGGGCATGAACCCGATTGACAATGGCTATCAGGAAATTGTGGCTGATATACCTTATCTTGAGCTATATGGATACAACACACAGCTCCGTTCCATGACCAGCGGAAGCGGCACCTTCTCCTATGAGTTTGCCAGATACGAGCAGGCACCGGAGGATGTAGCTGCAAGAGAAATAGAGGAGAGGAAGAATAAGCTTGTCGAAATTGAAGAATAGAATGACTGGAATTTTATATGCATGCATTTTTGTATTATCTGTTCTTATAAGCTTAAAAGTTGAAAGGTTTTATGCACAACAGATGCCTGAGGAGAGTGATGAGCTCTCCTTGGGCTTTTCTGTCCCTTTGACACAGGCATATGATGGACTTTCTGAGGATGAAGGCTGCTCATATATCGTATATGTGCTGGATGGGGCAGTGAATAGTATAGAAAACACAGACAGACTGGAAGCCGGACAGACTATGACATTAGGGCTTCCACATAAATTTGGATATTATTTTCAGGGCTGGTATCTGGACTCTGATTTTAAATATAAGGTTAACGAAGTGACCGGTCAGAAGGGAAAGGCAATCACTGTATACGCCAAGTGGCTTAGAAAGGTGAATAATGTATACAATGTAGAAAATTACGAATATTCATCCAGTGAGAGGCTTAAGCCTGACACAGTTTTATTAAAGGACTGCGATTATTACTTTATTGAGGATTTGAAGATTCCCGGCATGCCGGAGACTAAGGAGGAGGACTTCTTCAACAACTATATTTTCAGTGAATCACAGTGCCCACAGGGACTCTGCATAGCGGATGATTATGTGCTGATTACGTCATATTCTGAGGAAGAGGACTGCATGGGAGAGCTGATGGTTTTTGATATTAAGACTGGTTATTATCTTCTGACTCTTGGCATGGATTCTCTCAGCCATCTGGGTGGCATAACCTATGATGGGGAAAATGTCTGGGTATGTAACTCGAACAACAATACGGTGGAGAGGATATCATATGATTTTATAGAGCTTATGGCGACCCAGAATCCCAAGGAATTTGTGGATGCTACAGCGGTAGTGGATGTGTACCCGGTCAAGAATAAGCCATCCTGCATTACTTACTACGGAGGCAGGCTCTGGTTGGCTACCCATTCCCTCATGTGGAAGTCAAAAATGGTGGCATACTATTTTAATTCGGATGCAAATGAGTTAAATGCACTAAATAAATACACAATCCCTGCAAAGGTGCAGGGGGTAGCCTTTGATGACAATGGCAAGGTATACCTGAGTACTTCCTATGGCAGAAACTCATCATCATATTTAAAGATTTATACATCACTTATAAAATTATCCTCCGAGCCTGGAAAACCAGAAAAGCAGATAGAAATGCCGCCAGGCTCAGAGGAAATTGATGTGCGTGATAATACTGCATATGTGATTTTTGAGACCGCTGGAGAAAAATATCTTGAGGGAACTGACGGCAAAGGCTTTTGCGTCAGCCCATTGGATAAAATATTAGCCATAAATATCGAGGGCTTCTAATTCAACAGCTTGATCAGGTTTTCGACCTGCTTCTGATTTTTCGGAGGCAGGTCTTTTACTAATATATTGCAGATTGTAGTGACTTCATCCTTGGTGAAGGATATGCCATTGCGTCTGGCTTCCTTTATATTTTCCATCAGAAAAGGAATCGCCTGCATCATGTCAGATGGCTTCTGCTTCTGTTCAAAAGATTGAATAAATTCCTGTTTTGTCAAAATAGCTCCTAATTAAAAAATAATTCATGATTGTCGAGGATACTAAAGATACTCAAGAGGGTATCAATGGTTTCCTGCTCTTTTGGGGTACAGAATTTCTTGACTGCATTAAGCATGGCGGTACGTCTGCCGGCAGGGTCACTGGCTTCCGCAGCAACCAGAGTCTGATTTGACTCGGAAAAAATATTCATGCAGTTAATCATCTGTATGTATTGAATCAGCATGGAAAACTGCTTTTGCTGATTGGATGGTAAATATGGAATAAAAGATTTTATAATTTGAAGTTCCTTAGTCTGTGTCATTTCATCATAAGGGGTAAAAAGAGGGTTTGTTTCGCTCATAAAATGCCTTTTTTATTTGAATATATGCTTTTATTATCACATTATGCATATTTTTTCATATAAATATAAAAAAAGGAAATTTTTATGGGCAGATTAATCATAGATGGTAACAATGTATATGAAATTGACGAAAACTGCATAAAAAATCACAGGGTAAGCAGCCAGTGTGGCGTGCTTGAAAAACTGATGGAGAGCGAGGCCCGCCCTGATAAGAGAAATGGCGGCAAAGAGTCAGGCAGCATATACACAAAACCTGCCAACGGCAGCTATTCTCCATACTAAGGTATTAAGCAGGAAGCGGACCATATAGGCCCGCTTCCAAAAGATGTATATTAGAAAATTGAAGAGCCGTTGCAGCCACCACAGCATAATAACAATAAGATGATGATGAGACAACTGTTGTTATTGTCTGAGCATCCGTTTCCAAAGCTCATTGTATTATTTCCACAGCAGCAGAAGAGGAGAATGATAATCCAGATAATTGAATTACATCCACATCCATTTCCTTCGTTACATCCATTACATCCACAGTTTGTTGCAGCTAAATCACTCATAAGTGACCTCCAAAATATTTGATTTACAGTATAGTCTATGTAGGGTACCAAAATGTGTTACAAAATATTTTAGTTAATACTTAAATATTTGTACAAAATAATCCCTAACTCCATATTGACGATACAAGTATAATTGTATACAATTATTCAAAAGGTAAATATTTTATAAATATTCAACACAAATGCATAAAGTTTGGAGAAGAAAAATGAGAGAAGTAATAATGAACAACAAAACTAACTTACTACAGTTAGAAGAGCACTTTTATCAGCTCGCAGATGTCAGCGAACCAAACACATTTAGAAACCTGTTTCCATATTCGGAAATCCCTAAGATTGCGTTCAACGATAGAATTGTTCCGCACAATATGCCAGAGGATATTTGGATTACTGATACTACATTTAGAGATGGACAGCAGTCCAGAGCTCCATATACAACAGACCAGATAGTTACTATATATGATTATATGCACAGACTTGGCGGACCTAAGGGTAAAATCCGCCAGAGTGAATTTTTCCTGTATAGCAAGAAGGATAGAGATGCTGTATACAAGTGCCTGGAGAGAGGTTACAAGTTCCCGGAGGTTACAGCATGGATAAGGGCAAACAAGCAGGATTTCCAGCTGGTAAAGGAGATTGGCTTAAGAGAGACCGGTATTCTGGTAAGCTGTTCTGATTATCATATTTTCTATAAGATGAAGATGACCAGAAGAGAGGTTATGAACCTTTATTTAAGCGTAATCAGAGAGTGTCTCGAGACAGGTGTCAGTCCTAGATGCCATCTGGAGGATATCACACGTTCTGATATATACGGCTTTGTAATTCCATTCTGCGTGGAGCTTATGAAGCTTATGGATGAATACAAGATTCCAATCAAGATTCGCGCCTGCGATACCATGGGCTATGGTGTAAACTTCCCAGGTGCAGTTATTCCACGAAGCGTGCCGGGCATTATCTATGGACTTACTACTCATGCAGGTGTGCCATCTGAGCTTATCGAGTGGCATGGACACAATGATTTCTACAAGGCAGTAAACAACTCGACAACTGCATGGCTCTATGGTGCCAGCGGTGTCAACTGCTCTATGTTTGGAATCGGTGAGAGAACCGGTAACACACCACTTGAAGCTATGGTATTTGAGTATGCCCAGCTTAAGGGTACACTTGACGGCATGGACACAACTGTGA
>CAVFAM010000319.1:0-3730 GCA_963620375.1 Bacteroidaceae bacterium | reverse complement strand
GGATTTTTACAGGGCAGACTCTGTTAAAGATTTATCAGAGGGTAATTTTCATATTATGGAACCTTCTGCAAAATGCCCGGTTATCACTCCGACAAATAGGACACTGTGCCTTGTTCCGGGACTTGTTTTTTCGGAAAAGGGAAGCCGGATAGGCTATGGCAGAGGCTTTTATGATAAGTATTTCAGCAGATACACAAATATAACCAAAATAGGGATAGCATTTGATTTTCAAATATATCCGGACTGGGGAGCATATTCATCGGATGTTCCCATGGATGCACTTATTACTGAGAAAAGAGAGGTCTTCATCAATGACAAAATTAGAAGAAATATGTAGTGCTGCACATGATTCCAGAATAAAGGCAGGTACGCTGGACACAGACTTAAAAAACACAGTTTTAAACCAGTGTGCAGACAGTCTTATCAAGCATACTGACAAGATATTGAAGGCGAATGAGCTTGATGTGGCAAATGCCAGGGAAAAGCTTATGGCAGAGGCTATGATTGACAGACTGACCCTGACTAAGGACAGGATAGAGGGAATGGCTGATGGTCTGCGCCAGATTGCAAAGCTTAATGACCCAATCGGTGAAGTAATAAGTATGACAAGAAGACCTAATGGACTTATTATCGGGAAAAAGCGTGTATCAATCGGTGTTATCGGCATTATTTTTGAAGCAAGACCAAATGTGACAACAGATGCATTCGGTTTATGCTTTAAGACCGGCAACTGTGTGATTTTAAAGGGCGGAAGCGATGCAATTAATTCTAATATCGCCATCGTATCAGTGCTTAAAAAGGTTCTTAAGAAAAATGATATTCCAGCTGGTGCCTTAAGCCTTATTGAGAGCACAGACAGGGAGACTACTAATGAGTTCATGAAAATGAACAGATATGTAGACCTTCTGATTCCAAGAGGCGGCGCAGGGCTTATCCAGAATGTGGTTATGAATTCTACTATACCTGTAATCCAGACTGGAACAGGAAACTGCCATGTATATGTAGACAAGGATGCTGACTTTGATATGGCTATTGACATTATTATCAATGCAAAGACCCAGCGAATCAGTGTCTGCAATGCCTGTGAGTCAGTTGTGGTACATAAGGATGTGGCAGATAAATTTATACCAAAGCTCTACAAAGCCTTGAGAGAGTATAACGTGGAGGTTCGCTGCGATGATTACTCAAAGGCTCTTCTTGAGACAAAGAAGCACGCTGTAAAGGCAACAGAAGAGGACTGGGGAAGAGAATATCTGGACTATATTTTATCCCTTAAGGTAGTGGATTCTATAGATGAGGCTATTGCCCACATAAACAAATACAATACTTCACATTCAGAGGCTATCATCACCAAAAATTATGATGCTGCCCAGCAGTTTTTAGATGAGGTGGATTCAGCCTGCGTATATGTGAATGCGTCAACACGTTTCTCAGATGGAAACGAATTCGGATTTGGAGCAGAAATCGGAATAAGCACACAAAAGCTCCATGCCAGAGGTCCTATGGGACTTGAGGCGCTGACAAGCTACAAGTATACCATCTATGGCAGCGGCCAGATTAGAAAATAAATAAGAGTAAGAGGAAAATATGAGAGATTTAGAAGCAACACAGCAGTATGAATATATTGAGAAAGCAAGAAAGCATGTCGAGGAGCGTGAGCAGGCGATTGGACGTAAGCTGACTTACAATGTAAAGACCTTTGGCTGCCAGATGAATGCCAGAGACTCAGAAAAGCTTGAGGGCATTTTAGAGCAGATAGGATATGTGGAGTCAGAGGACGAGCATGCAGACTTTGTTGTATACAATACCTGTACTGTAAGAGAGAATGCAAATAACAAGGTATATGGACGCCTTGGCTATTTACAGAAATATAAAAAACAAAATCCTGAAATGCGAATCGCCCTTTGTGGCTGCATGATGCAGGAGGAGACTGTTGTATCGAAAATCCAGAAGAGCTATAGATTTGTAGACCTGATTTTTGGTACCCATAATATATACAAATTTGCAGAATTAGTCTGCAATATGTTTGAGTCCAATTCCATGATTGTAGATATATGGAAGGACACTGATAAAATCGTAGAGGATTTGCCTGTAAAGAGAAAATTCTCCTTCAAATCAGGTGTAAACATCATGTTTGGCTGCAATAACTTCTGCAGCTACTGTATCGTGCCATATGTAAGAGGACGTGAGCGAAGCAGGGAGCCTCGTGAGATAATAAAGGAGATTGAGTCACTTGTTGCAGACGGAGTATGTGAGATTATGCTCCTGGGACAGAATGTCAACTCATATGGCAAAACACTTGACAATCCTATGTCCTTTGCAGACCTGCTCCGTGAGGTTAATAAAATCGAGGGCTTAAAGCGAATCCGTTTTATGACCTCCCATCCAAAGGACTTGTCAGATGATTTAATTCAGGCAATGAGAGAGTGTGATAAGGTGTGCAAGCATTTCCACCTGCCACTTCAGTCTGGAAGTTCAAGAATCCTAAAGATTATGAACCGCCATTACGACAAGGAGCAGTATCTTGAGGAGGTCAGAAAGCTTCGTGAGGCTGTGCCTGATATAGCACTGACTACAGATATTATCGTAGGCTTCCCGGGTGAGACTGAGGAGGATTTTGAGGAGACAATGGAGGTTGTAAAGCAGGTCAGATATGACAGTGCCTTTACCTTTATCTATTCAAAGAGAACCGGAACTCCTGCTGCTACAATGGAGGGACAGGTACCGGAGGATGTGGTCAAGGAGAGATTTGACAGACTCTTAAAGGAAGTCCAGACCATCTCTACAGAGAAGGCTATGCAGCTTGAAGGACTCACAAGACAGGTGCTGGCAGAGGAGATGGATGAGCAGAATCCAGAGTATGTAACAGGACGTCTTGATAATAACGCAGTTGTGCATTTCCCGGGAACAGAGGATATGATTGGCAATCTGTATAATGTGAGACTTAATGAGTGTAAGGGATTTTATTATATAGGTGAGATAGTAAATGACTAAGCGGGCAGGAAAAAACGATATAATTTTTCTTACTGCAATCATTATTCTTGCAGTAGCTGTCTTTGTTGCGTTCAGATTTTTCTTTTCAGACAAGGGGGATGTGGTTGACATCTCCCTTGATGGTACACTTTATGGCACTTATCCGCTTGACACTGATGCCAGAATTGAGATAAAAAACAGTTCTGACCAGGTGACTAATGTAATTGTGATTGAGAATAATTCAGCTCATATGGAGGAAGCGACCTGCCCGGATAAGCTCTGCATGAAGCAGAAGGCTATTTCCAAGGACAATGAGTCTATAATATGTCTTCCAAACAAGGTTGTTGCCACAGTCACAAGTGAGAATGAGTCGGATATTGATGTGATATCCAGATAATTAAGAGGCAGACTATGAAAAACAAAATAGCTTACTGGGGTGTGTTTCTGGCTCTGGCACTGGTGTGCAGCTATGTGGAGTCCCTAATCCCCATATCATTTGGAATACCGGGCGTGAAGCTTGGACTTACAAATATTGTTGTTATTCTAATGCTTTACACAATTGGTGCCAAGGATGCAATCCTTATATCAGTTTTACGAATAATTCTGGCTGGCTTTATGTTTGGAAATGCATTCAGCATTGTATATTCCCTGGCAGGAGGAATCTTAAGCTTTGTAGTCATGCTTTTGTTAAAAAACACAGGAAAGCTTAAAATCCTGTCTGTCAGTGTGGCAGGCGGCATAAGCCATAATGTAGGAC
>CAVFAM010000318.1:0-5969 GCA_963620375.1 Bacteroidaceae bacterium | reverse complement strand
TTCTGTTTTTCAGAGTACTTTATAGGTATGCTGTTTGCCACAAAATCCATAATCTTGTCAAGCTTATCGGTTTTGCCTATCTGATTCACTATCTCCTTGCCGAGCTTGCCATTTACCCTTGCATATTTTGCAAAAGTCTCCTGTATACCTGCAATCATGGCATGCTCTTCCTGCTCAGGAAGCTCATCCTTAGTCTTGCAGGTGACTATCTCAGCCTCAAGAAAGGCGGTCTCAGAGGTGAACTTCAAAAGCTCAGCCCTCTCGTTTCCCTCAACAAGGATTCTAACTATATCATTTTGTAATTTGATTACCTGCTTAATCTCCGCAATAACTCCGATATTGTAGAGGTCTTCAAGCCCCGGATTATTCTGCTCCACATTTCTCTGGGTAACAAGAAAAATCCTCTGCTCATCACGCATTGATTCCTCAACCGCCTTGATTGAAATCTCTCTACTGATATCAAAGTGCGCTATCATGCCCGGAAGAATTGTCATCCCTCTCAAGGCAACCGCAGGCAATATCATAGCGATATCTTCCACTTAATTCTCCTATGCTGTCTTTTTATCCTCTATCTCAAGAGGCTCCTCTCCGTCTAAGAGGAGATTTTTCTCAACAGTTTCCTTGTCAATCACACATCTGCTTATGGTCTCATCAGATGGTATCTCATACATGAGGTCAAGCATAACATTTTCCATAATTGCACGAAGACCTCTGGCTCCTGTCTTTCTCTCAAGTGCCTTATCCGCAATAGCCTCGACTGCATCATCAGAAAACTCAAGTCCGACTCCGTCAAGCTCAAAGAGCTTTGTGTACTGTTTTACAAGAGAGTTCTTTGGCTCACGCAGAATTCTAATCAGGGCATCCCTGTCAAGCATATCGAGAGAGACTGTGATTGGCACACGTCCGATAAACTCAGGAATAAGTCCAAATTTTACAAAATCCTGTGGAAGGGCATGTTTAAATGCCTCTCCTACGTTTACATCTTCCTTGTCCTTGACCTCTGAATTAAAGCCGATTGAGGATGTATCCATACGGCTCTCCACAATCTTCTCCAGTCCGTCAAAGGCACCACCGCAGATAAACAGGATGTTTGTAGTATCAATTGGGATAAGCTCCTGCTGTGGATGCTTTCTGCCTCCCTGTGGCGGCACAGATGCAACTGTTCCCTCAAGGATTTTGAGAAGTGCCTGCTGTACACCCTCACCAGATACATCTCTTGTGATTGATACATTCTCAGACTTCTTTGTAATCTTGTCTATCTCGTCAATATATATGATTCCGTGCTGGGCACGCTCAATGTCGTAGTCTGCTGCCTGGATAAGCTTAAGGAGGATGTTTTCAACGTCCTCACCTACATATCCAGCCTCTGTAAGTGTTGTAGCATCTGCAATGGCAAATGGTACATTGATAACTCTCGCCAGTGTCTGTGCAAGAAGTGTCTTACCTGAACCAGTTGGTCCAAGCATCAATATATTGCTCTTCTGAAGCTCTACGTCAGAAGTGTCTCCTGCAAGCACTCTCTTGTAATGGTTGTATACCGCTACCGAAAGCACCTTTTTTGCCTGATCCTGTCCTATTACATACTCGTCAAGAAAAGCCTTAAGCTCACGAGGCTTTAAGAGATTAATCTGCTCTCCTGATTTTTTCTCAGTCTCACTGCCCTCAAATGCTTCCTCATCAATAATCTCTGCACAGATGTCAATACATTCATCGCAGATGTATGCCCCATTTGGACCGGCGATTAATCTGTTAACCTGCTCCTGTGTCTTGCCACAGAAAGAGCAGCGGATTTTTCCGTCATTTTTTACTGCCATTTATTATCTCCTTCAATGCTGTTTGAGGGCATCCCAGAAACAGGGGTACCCTCTAACGCTCATTACTTTATATTATCTGTTAGTGATAACACTATCAATCAGACCATACTCAGCAGCTTCCTGAGCAGAAAGATAATGGTCTCTCTCTGTGTCTGCTGCAATTACATCATATGGTTTTCCTGTATTCTCAGCCAGGATTTCATTTAAACGTTTCTTTGTCTTTAAGATATTCTCTGCTGCGATTTCGATTTCTGTTGCCTGTCCCTTGGCTCCGCCTGATGGCTGGTGAATCATAATCTCAGCGTTTGGAAGGGCATATCTCTTACCCTTTGCTCCACCTGCAAGAAGGAAAGCTCCCATACTTGCTGCAAGTCCGATACAGATTGTAGATACATCACACTTGATGTACTGCATTGTGTCGTAGATTGCAAGTCCTGCTGTAACCATTCCTCCTGGTGAATTGATGTATAAATGAATGTCCTTATTTGGATCCTCAGACTCAAGGAAAAGTAACTGGGCTACTACAAGGCTTGCTGTAGTCTCATTTACTTCCTCTCCAAGGAAAATGATACGATCCTTTAATAATCTTGAGTAGATGTCGTAATTACGCTCTCCTCTGCTGGTCTGCTCAATGACATAAGGTACTAAACTCATAGATAAATGCCTCCTTTATAAAAGTTCAAAAGACCGGCCCAGTATTTACTGAGCCAGTCCATTTAATTTCACTGATTGCGAAATCTTATTCTTCTGCAGCCTCTGCCTCTTTTTCTTTCTTTGTCTTAGCTTTAGCGCGCTCTTTTACGTTTTCCATGATAAGGTCAACTGCCTTTGTGATTGCAAGGTCTCTCTTCATAGACTCTTTCTCTGCATCACCCATGTACTCTTTAAGCTTATCAGCTTCCATTCCGTAAGCCTTAGCCATCTTCTCGATTTCTGCATCGATATCCTCGTCAGATACCTCGATGTTCTCTTCCTTTGCAATCTGCTCAAGAACAAGGCTGCTCTTAATACGTGTCTCAGCCTCTGGACGAACCTGCTCTTTTAACTGGTCTACTGTCATTCCTGAGAACTGTAAGTACTGATCCATTGAAAGACCTGACTGTGCGATTCTCTGAGCGAACTCATTAACCATTGTCTCGCACTGTGTATCAATCATAGCCTCTGGAAGATCCATCTTTGACTTGTCGATAATCTTCTGGATAGCCTCATCCTCTTTAGTCTTCTTAGCTTCGTTCTCCTTCTTCTCTGTAAGGTTCTTCTTAAGCTCTTCCTTGTACTCTGCTAATGTATCAACTCCAGCTACGTCCTGAGCGAACTCATCGTTAAGCTCTGGAAGCTCTTTAGCCTTAATCTCGTTAATCTTAACCTTGAATACTGCTGGCTTTCCTGCAAGGTCAGCTGCCTGATACTGCTCTGGGAATGTAACGTTTACTTCAACTTCATCTCCAGCGTTCTTTCCTACTAACTGATCCTCGAATGTATCGATGAATGAATGTGAGCCAATCTCTAATGAGTGGTTCTCAGCCTTTCCACCGTCGAAAGCTACACCATCAACAAATCCCTCGAAGTCGATAACTGCTGTATCTCCCTCTTTTACAGGTCTGTCTGTAACTGTAACTGTTCTTGCATTTGTGTTTCTCTGGTTCTCAAGCTCAGCCTCAACCTCTTCATCTGTAACTGATGTATCAATCTTAGTTACTGTAACTCCCATGTACTTTCCAAGAGTTACCTCTGGTCTTGTAGCTACCTCTGCTGTATAAATGAATGGTTTTCCTTTTTCAATCTGAACAACATCAACTGTAGGACGTGAAACAATATCAACACCACTCTCATCAACTGCTGATGGGTATGTCTGCTGCATTAACTCGTTTGCTGCATCTTCATAGAAGATTTCTGCGCCATACATCTTCTCAATCATGGCTCTTGGAACCTTTCCCTTACGGAAACCAGGAACACTGATCTGTCTCTTCTGTTTATTGTAAGCAGTGTTTAATGCCTTCTCTAATTCCTCTGCTGAAACCTCAATAGTAAGTTTCGCCATGTTGTGCTCTAAATTTTCAACCTTTACGCTCATTACTAACGTTATCCTCCTTAAAATGTTTAAATAAAGAGTCCTGTGACTCTTTCCCGCGTACATTGCCATTTACGGCTTTATTATATTTTTGCCACAAATGGGCACAATGCGACTACTAAAGTCACCATTCGATTATAGCACACGATTTTTTAATTGGCTAGTATTTTTTTATATTATGTTATTTTATTGCATCAAGAGCCTGGGACAGGTCTGCAATCAGGTCTTCTTTGCTCTCAAGTCCGCATGAAATACGCACCAGTCCTGCCGGTATTCCCGCTGCCTTTAGCTGCTCATCATTCATCTGCCTGTGGGTTGATGTAGCTGGATTTAAGCAGCATGTTCTGGCATCTGCCACATGGGTCTCAATAGCCGCAAGCTTAAGCTCCTTCATAAAGGCTTCCGCTGCCTCTCTGCCACCCTTTAACTCAAAGGACACTACTCCGCATCCTCCCTTTGGCAGGTATTTCTTTGCTATCTCATGGTACTTGTCTGTAGCAAGTCCCGGATAGTTTACATGGGCTACCTTTGGATGCGCATTTAAGAACTCAGCGACAGCCTGACCATTTTCCACATGTCTTTCCATACGGACATGCAGGGATTCCAGTCCAAGATTTAAAATAAATGCCTGCTGTGGCGCCTGTATGCTTCCCAAGTCTCTCATAAGCTGGCTTGTTGCCTTGGTGATAAAGGCTCCCTCTTTTCCAAACTTTTCTGCATATGTAATTCCATGGTATGACTCATCCGGTGTGCAGAGTCCCGGGAACTTGTCCGCATGTGCCATCCAGTCAAAGTTTCCTCCGTCTACTATGGCTCCTCCTACTGCTGCACCATGTCCGTCCATATACTTGGTTGTAGAATGTGTGACAATGTCTGCTCCCCACTCGATTGGACGGCAGTTAACAGGTGTAGGGAATGTATTGTCCACAATAAGCGGCACTCCATGCTCGTGGGCTGCCTTGGCAAATTTCTCTATATCAAGTACTGTAAGGGCTGGATTTGCTATTGTCTCTCCAAATACAGCTCTTGTGTTGTCCTTAAAGGCTGCGTTCAGCTCTTCCTCTGTGCAGTCTGGTGATACAAATGTGGCATCCACACCCATCTTACGCATTGTTGTATCAATGAGATTAAATGTACCTCCGTATATTGATGATGAGGCTACTATATGGCTGCCAGCCTCGCAGATATTAAAAAGTGCAAAGAAATTGGCTGCCTGTCCTGATGATGTGAGCATTGCGGCTGTACCGCCCTCCATATCAGCAATTTTTGCTGCCACATAGTCATTTGTCGGATTTTGAAGTCTGGTGTAAAAATAACCCTCGGCTTCCAAATCAAACAGCTTTCCCATGTCCTCACTTGTGTTGTATTTAAAGGTTGTTGACTGTACAATCGGTATCTGGCGCGGCTCTCCATTTCCCGGTCTGTAGCCTGATTGTACACATTTTGTTTCCATTTTAAAATCGCTCATTTTTCCCTCCCGAATTTACTCTGTATTTGATTGTACTCTATTACTGAAATCTTTACAATACTAACCGACACTGTCATCCGCAGCTTCTCTGGATGCAAAGCAGCAGAAAAAAGACGGGCAAAGCACTCCTGCACGCCCGTCTTTTTATGAAGCAAATCATTTCTTACAGAAGCCTGTAGCTTATTTCTGCATTGACTGCTCCTGCTTCATAATCATCTGCTTAACCATTTCTCCACCAATACTTCCAGCTTCTCGTGAAGTAAGGTCACCATTGTAACCCTCCTTGAGGTTTACACCTAACTCTGAAGCAACCTCTTCCTTGAATCTGTTCATTGCCTCTTTAGCCTCTGGTACAGCCATACGATTAGATCCTGAATTTTTACTACTTGCCATAATACTCGCCTCCTTTTGTTGTGAGCATATTTATTGCTCACGATTATTGTAACCGCAAACGAAAAATATATTACAAAAGAAGATTGGTAATTTTTAGGCAATTTTGGTTTATAACTTTCCACATTTTAGGTGGTGTTAATCTACTGATATACAGCTTATTTTGCCGAAAAAATATGAAGTCAGCTGCGGGAGCGAATCGTGGATAGTGCGTACAGATTTGTAT
>CAVFAM010000317.1:0-3871 GCA_963620375.1 Bacteroidaceae bacterium | reverse complement strand
GAGGAGCGGATAGGATGAGTCAGTATTTTTCATTTCAATGGCACATTACAGATGAATGTGACCAGAGGTGCAAGCATTGTTATATTTTTTCAGGAGAGGGCTGCAAAGACCTAAAAAGCATGACCTGGAAGCAGATGCAGGAGGTGGTTGCAAATTGTGAGGACTTCTGCAAGGTCTACAATCGAATACCATACTTCTATATCACTGGCGGAGATCCTATCCTTCATCCGGATTTCTGGAAGCTGATGGTATTACTAAAGTCAAAAAACATACCATTTACATTGATGGGCAACCCCTTTCATCTTGATGACCAGATATGCAGGATGTTAAAGGTGTGTGGCTGCGAGAAATATCAGATGTCACTGGACGGAATGAGGGAGACACACGACTGGTTCAGGAAGCCGGGGAGCTTTGATTTGACACTGAAAAAAATAGAGTGTCTGAACAGGGCTGGAATCAAAAGCGTGATTATGAGCACGGTATCCAAGACAAATATGCAGGAGATACCGGATATTATAGATGAAGTAGTAAAAGCGAATGTAAAGGTATTTGCATTTTCCCGCTATGTGCCAACAGGCGGAGAGGTGGACACAAGCATGACACCGCAGGAGTACAGGAGCCTGCTTGAGACCTGTGATGCCAAATTCAAGGCATATGAGGCGGCTGGATGCAAGACCTATTTTAATAAAAAAGACCACCTGTGGACTCTGTACGAGTACGAGACAGGTGAGTTCAAGCTGCCCCAAAAGGCAGATGATGGCATGATTTATGGTGGCTGTAACTGTGGTAACTGCCATATCACCATAGCTTCAAACGGTGACATTATGGCGTGCAGACGAGTGACAAACAGCAGGGTGGCAAATGTATTTGAGGACAGGCTGGCGGACGTATGGATTTGCCAGATGGAAAAATACAGGGATTACGATAAATTCAGCAAGTGCAGCAAATGCGAGCTTAAGGCATGGTGCAGGGGCTGTCCTGCTGTGGCAAATGGCACTACAGGGGATTTCTATGGAGCAGACCCTCAGTGCTGGAAGACCCAGAATGATATTACAGGGGAGAGACTAGTATGTTCATAGAGGAATTAAATATCAATTCATATGTGTACATAGGGCAGATAGAAAAAATATTAGTGAAGGAGTAGTGGGGCATGAAATTAATGGATATTATCAAGTCAAGGCACTCAATCAGAAAATACACCGACAGGCAAATAAGCAGGTCTGACCTTGAAACCATCCTTGAGGCAGGAAATTACGCCCCAAACGCAGGCGGAGGGCAGAGAAGCATGATGGTCGCATTGCATAACAGGGAGCTTGCAAGTAGTATCGGCAGGCTTAATATGACGAAGTTTGACAGAACTAACTTGGCAGGAAGCTATGTATCAAAGGAACAGCCAAGCACCATAGATGACCCAAATATAAAAAATGGCTTTTATGATGCACCAACCGTCGTATGTGTATTTTGCCAGGACAATTTTCTATTTAAGACAGCAGATGCGTTCTGCATGATGGAAAACATGATTTTGCAGGCAACAGAGCTTGGCATCGCATCCTGCATTATCTCAAGAGGGGCAGAGACCTTTGACTCAGAGGAAGGGCAAGGTCTTATGAGAGAGTGGGGCGTGCCGGAGGGCTATGCCTGTCAGGGCTTTGTAATCCTGGGCTACATTGATGGTGTACAGCCCCACAGCAAGCCGAGGAAACCTGGGCGCATAAAAATAATAGAGTAGGCATCAGGCAGAAAAATGTGTAAGATAAAACTATAAGGATTTATAAAATATAGTTGGAAAGGACACAGGCAATTGATTATCCAGACAGGCATGAGAACTGATATACCGGCATTTTATTCCAAATGGCTGGTAAACAGAATAAGAGAGGGCTATGTGCTGGTGCGAAACCCATATAACGAGAAGCAGGTGACAAGATACAGCCTGTCACCAGAGGTGGTAGACCTGATAGCTTTTTGCACCAAAAATCCAGCACCAATGCTCAGACACATGGATGTATTGAAGCCATACGGACAGTACTGGTTTGTCACCATCACACCCTATGGCAGGGAAATAGAGCCAAATGTGCCGGATAAGGAAAAAGTCATAGAGGATTTCAGGAGGCTGTCAGGAATTGTAGGCTCAGATAGTATGGGCTGGCGCTATGACCCGATTTTTATCAACGAAAAATATACAGTTGACTGGCATATCGCTCAATTTGAAGAGATGGCAGCAAAATTGTCCGGATGCACAAAAACCTGTGTGATAAGCTTTATTGATATTTATAAAAAAGTGGAGCGAAACTTTCCAGAGGCAAGGGAAGTTTGTGAAAAGGACAGGATCAGGCTAGGCAGAGCCTTTATAGAAATAGCAGGAAAGCACGGCATGACAGTAAGACCCTGTGCGGAGGGCGATGAGCTGGCAGAATACGGAGCTGACTGTTCAGGCTGCATGACTCAAAAGACCTTTGAGACAGCCCTGCATACCACACTTGATGTCCCTAAGCAGAAATTAAATCAGAGAAATGGTCAGTGCGCCTGCCTGCTGGGCGTGGATATAGGTGCATATGACACCTGTGGTCATTTATGCAGATATTGTTATGCAAACGTCCATGAGGATATGGTGAGGGAAAATATGAAAAGACACAATCCCCTGTCACCATTTCTTATAGGAGAAAGCCTGCCGGGTGATGTCATACATGACGCAAAGCAAAAAAGCTGGCTTGATGGTCAGATTAGATTTGAATTTTAAATACAATGGAGGAAAACATGGATTTAGCAACATGCTTAAAGAAAATGGAGCTGGTAGGTGTGCTTGCCTTTGCAACAGTCGACAGTCAGGGCGCACCCCAGATTAGAAATATAAGTGCGATTCACTATGAGGAAAACGCACTGTACTTTTTCACAGCCAGGGGCAAGAATTTCTGCAGGGAGCTTATGGAGGATGGCAGAGTCCAGATACTAGCCTACACGAAATACAAGGAGATGATACGTCTCTCCGGCAGAGCCTATGCTGTGGCAGACAAAGACCAGAAGAAATGGACTGACGTAATCTTTGAGGAGCAGCCCTATCTGGCAAATGTATATCCGGGGGACACAAGGGATATAGGCATTATCTTCTGCATAGATGAGGGAGAGGTGGAGTACTTCAATCTGGGAGTAAACCCTATATTTAGGGAGACCTACAGCCTTGGAAATGCAATTGTTCACAAAAAGGGCTATGTTATCACAGACGCATGTATAGGCTGTGGAGCCTGCCAGTCAATGTGTCCCCAGAGATGCATTGAGGAAGGTTCACCATATAAGATAGAGCAGGAGCATTGTCTCCATTGTGGAAGCTGTTTTGAGAATTGCCCAGTGGGCGCAATTAAGCGCAGCTGAGAACAGGAGGAAAGTATGACTCAGGAAGAAAGGCGCATATATTTAATCAAAGAATTAGTAAGTGAACATCCACGCTACGCAGACATCCAGATACCTGTAGACGCAGACGAGCAAAAGCGTCTCCTGCGGTCTCTCATGAATGTCCGTCTGGCAGCTCCTGTGGATAAAGAGTTTTTGCAGATACAGGACGAATATCTACAGCAGGCAAATGAGGAAAAAGGCATAGTGCATATTGATGATATGTCAGAAGCAGAGCCAGACCTCTATATCTGGAAGGGTGACATCACAAGACTTGGTGTGGGGGCAATCGTAAATGCTGCAAACAGTGGCATGACAGGCTGCTATCAGCCATGCCACAACTGTATAGATAATTGTATACATACCTTTGCAGGGATAGAGCTGAGAAATTTCTGTGACGATATGATGCAGGAGCAGGGCTATGAGGAGCCAACAGGACAAGCGAAGCTGACGCCGGCATACAATCTGCCCTGCGATTATGTAATAC
>CAVFAM010000316.1:5265-9692 GCA_963620375.1 Bacteroidaceae bacterium | reverse complement strand
AATCGTATACAACAAAATCTATATCACTCGTAGGTGTTGCTGTACCAGTAGCAAAAGAACCAATCAAAACTAATTTTGTTACACCACATTGTTTACAGACATCTGTCACTTTTTCAATTACATCATCTATCGACATTATCAATGGTAATATTCTCCTCATATCCACTATCTTGTAGTAATAATTATACTGTAATGCAACTAGATGTCAATTTTCCAACATTAAGGAAAACGGCTATCGCACTTTGTCCTTGCAAATCCGCTTCACAAGGGGTAACATATCTAAGACAAAAATATGCAGAAAATTGCATTACATAGTATATTATGGAGGTAAGGCAATGGCAAAAATTGGTCTGGTCGTAGAAGGTGGCGGCATGAAATGCGCCTACAGCGCTGGTGTTCTCGACCGTTTTCTTGATGATAATATTGAATTTGACTATGCTATCGGTGTGTCAGCCGGCTCTGCAAATACTGCAAGCTTTCTTGCAAAGCAGCGTGGCAGAAACAAAAGATTTTATACTGAATATCTGGATGACCCTGAGTATCTGGGCTTAAAAAACTATATAGAAAATGGTCAGTTGTTTGGTCTGCAATACATCTATGGCACTCTGTCAAACGCTGACGGCAGAGACCCTTTAGATTATGATGCGATAATGGCAAGCCCGACTGAGTTTGAGGTGGTTGCCACAGATGCCTGGACTGGCAAGCCTGTCTATTTCGGCAAGGATAAGATGGCTCAGGACGATTATTCCGTAATTATGGCTTCCAGCGCACTTCCTGTCATGTGTAAGCCTGTGCGCATAGATAACCGCTTCTACTTTGACGGCGGTGTAGCTGATGCAATCCCGGTAAAGCGAGCTTTTGAGCAGGGCTGCGACAGGGTGGTTGTAATCACCAGCAAGCCTTATGATTTTGTCAAAAATCCAGAAGGTGCCCGCCTTGTATACAAGAATAAATTAAAAAGCAAGTATCCAAATATGGTTAAAGCTCTGGATAACAGGCATTTGATGTACAGACGCTGTTCTGCTCTTATGCATGAGTGTGAAAAAGAAGGCACTGCTTTCATATTTGCGCCTAGCAATCCACCTAAGATGAGCACTTATGCCAAGGATAGGGAGATTGAGGAGCAGCTTTATAATCTGGGGCTTTCTGATTATGATAATCTCAAAGATAAGCTGATTGAATTTTTAAACAATGTAATATAAGTTAATCCCATACAGAAAACCTGCCACTTGCAGCTTTTCCTGCATACTTTAGCATAAAACAAGCCAGAGAATTGTACTCTCTGGCTCGTTTTTATCTTCTTACGCTCTATGCGCATCTGTTCTTCGTAGCGGATTAACTCGTTTAAATTTATATCCCAAGTCCCATCATATGACATATAAGCCACAGCACCAGCAAATGTACCGGATAGAACAAGTAAAAGAAATACTTAGGCTGCCTTCCTCTTGTGCCATTGTAAAACTTAAGCGGAATAAGCACAAGAAGCGCAAGCCACTCTAATGGTGTTGTCAGAAGTCCCAATATAACAACCGCTACACCGTAGCCTGTCAGCTTGTAATTTTTAAGCAGATACATAGCCACAATCGTTGCCACTCCGCTTGCCCCATAATCTGAATTAAGTATGTACTGGGCGAGAAACATGCTGGCAAGGACAATAGATGTCATAACTATACATCTGAAGAGGGTCACTGCAAACCACCTGAAGGATGATTTTGACTTATCCAAAAAGACAAGCTTATTGCCAAATACATCCAGTGCCCATATGGTGAGCAATCCTAAAAGCAGGGTCCAGAATACATTATTGTGGCTCATATCCCAGGTACTGTTCCAAAGTGCCATATCAAATGGCACTTCAGAAGCAAGGGCAAACACAAACAGCCTGAGTGCATATTTAGTGCGGCTTCTGGTGTAAGTAAAGCCCTGTACTAAAAAAAAGCAGTATATGGGAAAAGCCATCCTTCCTATGCCACGCATGACATAATATATGACAAGTGGTGTTCCGTAGAACAGCTCATTGGTCAGCAGGTATCTCTCCACAATTGTTGCCCCGACATGGTCAATCAACATGGTGATAACAGCTATCATTTTTAATGTGTATCCCGAGATACCTTTTTTAGAAACCGTATTTTCCACTTTCTTTTAACTCCTAAGCTTCATTTTGCTGCCAGGCTCATATTGATTTTATCCAAATGCCAGATATCATCAACATATTCCTGAATAGTTCTGTCAGATGAGAACTTGCCGACATGAGCTACATTTAAGATTACGCTCTTTGCCCATGCCTCCCTATCCTTGTAAAATTCAGAAATTTTACGCTGTGCCTCCACATATGAGCGGAAGTCAGCAAGTATAAAGTATCTGTCTGCTACCTGTCCTCCCTGGGAATTGAGCAGTGAATTATACAAGTCTCTGAACAGCTCATGGTCATTTGGTGAGTATGTGCCGTCTACCATCTGGTTTACAACCCTCTTTATATCAGCATCATTATTGTAAATATCCATTGGGTTGTAATCATGTCTGTGCTCATGCTCAATAACTTCATCTGAGCTCATACCGAAAATGAACATATTCTCAGCGCCAACCTCCTCGTACATCTCCACGTTGGCTCCGTCCATTGTACCGATTGTGATTGCACCATTTAACATGAACTTCATGTTTCCTGTACCAGATGCCTCCTTGCTGGCTGTAGAAATCTGCTCGCTGACATCTGCTGCCGCAAATATCCACTCAGCATTTGATACCTTGTAGTCCTCGATAAATACGACCTTGATTTTGCCGCCAATCGACGCATCATTGTTGATTACATCAGCTACACTGTTTATGAGCTTTATTGTTCTCTTGGCATTTCTGTAGCCTGCTGCTGCCTTTGCTCCAAAAATAAATGTTCTTGGATAGAAATCCATATCTGGATTATCCTTGAGCTGGTTGTAAAGGTACATAACGTGCATGATGTTCATGAGCTGTCTCTTGTACTCATGGAGACGCTTTACCTGCACATCAAAGATAGAATCAGGGTCTACATCTATTCCGTTGTGCTCCTTGATGTATTTTGCCAGACGTACCTTATTCTGACGTTTAATCTCCATAAACTCCTTCTGGGCAATCTTATCATCTGCTATATCTGCCAGCTTTTCAAGCTTAGGAAGGTCTGTTATCCAGTCCTTGCCCACCTGCTTTGTACACCAGTCTGCAAGAAGCGGATTGCCATGTGCCAGGAATCTACGCTGGGTAATTCCGTTTGTCTTATTATTGAATTTTTCAGGGAAAAGCTCATAAAAATCCTTGAGCTCCTGATTTTTAAGTATCTCTGTATGAAGTCTTGCAACTCCGTTTACAGAATATCCGGCAACGATTGCCATATTTGCCATCTTTACCTGGCCATCATAGAGGATTGCCATGCTTCTAATCTTGTTGCCATCGCCTGGATATCTCTCCTGAATCTGCATTACAAATCTTCTGTTGATTTCGTCAACAATCTGGTATACACGAGGAAGCAGTCTCTGGAAAATATCTATAGGCCACTTCTCAAGAGCCTCTGCCATGATGGTATGGTTTGTGTATGCCACACAGCGTGTGGTAATATCCCATGCCTCATCCCACGATAAGCCCTCATCATCCATCAAAATACGCATAAGCTCTGCTACCGCAACTGTTGGATGTGTATCATTCATCTGGAATGTAACCTTGTCCGGCAAATCCTTAAGTGAGCTGTTGTGCTTTTTAAATCTGTCGATTGCACGCTGTAAGCTGGCTGATACAAAGAAGTACTGCTGCTTAAGCCTGAGCTCCTTGCCCTTTACATGGTTATCATTTGGATATAATACTTCTACAAGGTTTCTTGCCAGATTTTCCTGCTCAACAGCCTTGTCATAATCACCCTGGTCAAATGACTCAAGGGAAAAACCATTCTTTGGCTGGGCATCCCATATCATAAGTGTGTTTACCACTCCATTATCATAGCCAACGATTGGCATATCATATGGTATAGCCATAACTGACTGGTAGTTTACATGCTTGAATTTGAGGTTGCCCTTCTCATCCACAGAGTCCTCTACATTTCCACCAAATTTAATCTCATAGCAGTACTCAGGACGTCTGAGTTCAAATGGATATCCATCCTTTAACCAGTTGTCAGGTACCTCTATCTGGAAGCCATCAATAATCTGCTGCTTGAACATACCATATCTGTATCTGATACCACAGCCGTATGCTGCATATCCAAGTGTAGTAAGTGACTCCATAAAGCAGGCTGCCAGTCTTCCAAGTCCACCATTTCCAAGGGCTGGGTCTGGCTCCTGATCCTCTATGACGTTTAAGTCAAGTCCGATTTCCTCAAGGGCTTCCTTGACCTCCTTGTAAGCGCACAGGTTAATAAGGTTATTGCCCAGCGCACGTCCCATCAAAAATTCCATCGACATATAGTAAAC
>CAVFAM010000316.1:0-5184 GCA_963620375.1 Bacteroidaceae bacterium | reverse complement strand
TGTTTATATAGGCAAAAAAGGGAGACATGCCCCATTTAGCATGCTCCCTCTCTTTATCAATTATTATAATTTTTCAACTGCAAGCTTAACTTCTTCACCATTAATGTTCCAGTCCTTCTCATATCCAGCCAATGGTCCTGCAGCGATTGAATCTGCCATTACCTCTGACTTAATAGACTCACTGTATTTAGCGAAAATTGAAGCAACCTTATCATCAGCCTCAAATGTGACTGCGATGTGATCCATTACCTCAAATCCTGCCTCTTTACGCATAGTCTGGATTTTGCTTATGATTTCTCTCTCGAAACCTTCCTCAATAAGCTCTGGTGTAAGGTTTGTATCAAGCACAACTGTTACTGCGTTATCATTCTCTGTAACGTAGCCCTCCATCTGAGTCATTGTGATAAGTAAATCCTCTTCTAATAATACAACTTCGTCATTTACGCTGTCAAGCTTGAGAGAACCAGTCTCTTTAAGCTCTGCCATAGCCTTGTTTCCATCAAGCTCTGCAAGTGCAGCCTGAATCTGCTTCAGGTACTTGCCATATTTTGGTCCTACAGTACGAAGCTGTGGCTTGAACTGGTATGATGTATAAGCTGATACATCCTCTGTAAACTGAACCTCTTTTACATTAAGCTCCTCAGCAATAATATCAACAAAGTACTTGTCAAGGGCTGTAGGTGCCTTTACATACATCTTGCCGATTGGCTGACGGTTCTTAATGTTGGATGTATTTCTACATGCACGTCCCATTACTACAATCTTGAGTACCTCATCCATTGAATCCTCAAGCTTCTTGTCAATCATCTTAAGGTCAACCTCTGGATAGTCTGTCAGATGGATTGACTCTGGTGCATTCTTGTCGATTGAGCATACAAGGTTGCGGTAGATTTCCTCTGTCATAAATGGAATCATTGGTGCGGCAGCCTTTGAAATAGTAACAAGTGCTGTGTAAAGTGTCATGTAAGCATTAATCTTATCCTGCTCCATGCCCTTTGCCCAGAAACGCTCACGGCTGCGGCGTACATACCAGTTACTCATATCATCTACAAACTCCTCAAGGTATCTTGCAGCCTCTGGGATTCTGTAGTTTGACAGACAGTCATCAACTCCGCCAACTGCTGAATTAAGCTTTGATAAAAGCCATCTGTCCATAACACCAAGCTTATCATAATCAAGAGTATACTTTGTAGCGTCAAACTCATCGATATTTGCATACAATACGAAGAATGCGTATGTGTTCCACAGGGTTCCCATGAACTTACGCTGTCCTTCCTGAACCAGCTTTCCAGAGAATCTCTTTGGAATCCATGGTGCGCTTGCTGTATAGAAATACCATCTGATTGCGTCTGCTCCATATGTCTGGAGAGCGTCAAATGGGTCTACTGCATTTCCCTTTGATTTAGACATCTTCTGTCCGTTCTCATCCTGCACATGTCCAAGAACGATTACGTTCTCATAAGGTGCCTTGTTGAAGAGAAGGGTTGACTCTGCCATGAGTGAATGGAACCATCCACGGGTCTGGTCAACAGCCTCAGAAATAAACTTGGCAGGGAACTGCTGCTCAAATACTTCCTTGTTCTCAAATGGATAATGATGCTGTGCAAATGGCATTGCTCCTGAATCAAACCAGCAGTCAAGTACCTCTGGTACACGGTGCATTGTCTTGCCACACTCTGGACATGGCATTGTCACTTCATCAATATATGGTCTGTGAAGCTCTACCTCTGCTGCCTTAGGGTCTCCAGCTCTCTCTGCAAGCTCTGCACGGCTTCCGATACACTCTCTGTGTCCGCACTCGCACTCCCAGATATTAAGTGGTGTACCCCAGTAACGGTTACGGGAGATAGCCCAGTCCTGGATATTCTCTAACCAGTTTCCGAAACGTCCTGAACCGATAGACTCAGGAATCCAGTTTACTGTGTTGTTGTTTCTGATAAGGTCATCCTTTACTGCTGTCTCCTTGATGTACCAGGACTCTCTAGCATAGTAGATAAGTGGCTTGTCACATCTCCAGCAGTGTGGATACTCATGCTCAAACTTAGGAGCATCGAAAAGCTGCTTTCTTGAGCTTAAGTCCTTAAGCACTTCTGGGTCAGCATCCTTTACCCACATACCGGCAAAAGGAGTCTCCTCTGTAAGCTCACCCTTGCCATTTACAAACTGTACGAATGGAAGGTCATAGTTACGTCCGACATTGGCATCATCCTCACCAAATGCAGGAGCGATGTGTACGATTCCAGTACCATCTGACATTGTTACATATGTGTCACATGTAACGAAAAATCCCTTCTTGCCCTGCTTGTCAGCAGACTGCTTAGCACAGTCATAAAGTGGCTCATATTCCTTGTACTCAAGGTCTTTTCCCTTGTAAGTCTCAAGTACTTCATATGCTGTTCTGCCCTCTTCCTTATCCTCTTTTGAAAGGAGCTGGGAGAGAACCTTGTCAGCAAGAGCCTCTGCCAGATAATATGTGTATCCGTCAACAGCCTTTACCTTGATATATGTGTCGTTAGGGTTTACACAGAGTGCAACGTTACTTGGAAGAGTCCAAGGAGTTGTTGTCCATGCAAGGAAATAAGCATCCTCTCCTACAACCTTGAAACGAACTACTGCTGATTTTTCTTTTACTAATTTATATCCCTGAGCAACCTCCTGTGCTGAAAGAGGTGTACCACAACGTGGGCAGTAAGGAACAATCTTAAATCCCTTGTAAAGGAGACCCTTGTTCCAGATTTCCTTGAGAGCCCACCACTCAGACTCGATGAAATTGTCATCATATGTTACATATGGGTCATCCATGTCAGCCCAGAAACCAACAGTACCTGAGAAATCCTCCCACATACCCTTGTATTTCCATACAGACTCTTTACACTTTTTGATGAAAGGCTCAAGACCATACTCTTCAATCTGATCCTTGCCATCTAAGCCGAGAAGCTTCTCAACTTCGATTTCAACAGGAAGACCATGTGTGTCCCATCCAGCTTTTCTAGGTACATATTTGCCCTTCATAGTCTGGAATCTTGGGATCATATCCTTTATAGTACGGGTCTCCACATGTCCGATATGTGGCTTACCGTTGGCAGTTGGTGGTCCGTCATAGAAAGTGTAAGTCTCACCCTCTTTGCGGTTTTCCATAGATTTTCTAAAGATGTCGTTGTCGTCCCAAAATTTCTCGATTTCTTTCTCACGATCAACGAAGTTCATGTTGGTGTCAACCTTCTTGTACATGATTGAATCTCCTCTTTCTATTTTTATAATTATTGAGTTATTAGCTTATTGTGATAGGCTGTATTTTCTTATTATTTATTGTTGTTTTCGTATTGTTATCCTTTATCTGCGCTTTCTTATTTTTAGCATTGTTGTTTACCTCTATTGCAAAGGGTGCTCGCAATTTTCGGATGGCAGGTTTCACAAATATTAAATTGTATTTGTGAAATCTGCCTTACACATATTCACAAGCACCCTTTGTTCCAAGCTTCAATATAAAAATAAGAAAGCGCCCCTGATGTAATCAGGGACGCCAATACGTCTATACCACCTATTACAATGTACTTAAGGATTTCTCCTTGCATACCTCGTTCCCTGTAACGTAGGAAATACGTCAGTCTCTAATCTCACAACATCACGCCATGATTTCGGTCTGCAACTCAGAAGTGATTTTCATCTCCACATTACTCGTGTCAGGCTCTCACCATCCCTGACTCTCTTTGACTTTCCTATGGAAACTACTGTCTTCGTCATAGTCTTTTACTTTTCATGCCTTAGTATATAACTTGAGAACTTATCTTGTCAACCCATTGTTTGAGGTTTACCAGGCTATCACCGCATCTCCCATGCTTGAGTCCACAGTAAGTGTTCCAGCCTTGCCCTTCTGGCTGTAGTCATCACTATACTTTTTACCATTAACCTTCACATCACCCATGCTGACATCTGCATCAATCCTGTAATCATCCAGACTGACGGCTGACTTGACAGTGATTTCTCCCATGTCTGCTGCCAGCTTCATATCCTTAAACTCAGAATCTGTGACCTCTATATCACCCATGCTCGCATTAATATCGGCATTTTTAAACTCTGTTTTCTGGATTGTTGTATCACCCATATCCATATTGCTTGTAAATGTGCCAATATTACAGTTTTCCATATCTAAGTCACCCAAATCAAGACTAAGGTCTACAAGGTCTGCCTTAATGTCTGTCATGTCCAGGTCTCCAAGACTCAGTGTAATATTTAAGTCTGTAAAGGATACATTTTTAGGAACTGTTATTGTAAGACTGCTGTTTAAATTATAATATTTATTAAGATTCTTTACAGATATATCCGGCTGGGTGAATGTGAGCTTTGTCACTCCATCCTCCTCAGTCATATCAAGCTCAGGCTTTAACCATTCTACACTGCTGTAGGATGCGCCCCAGCTATCACCCTTTTGCAGGGTAAAATCCAGATATGAGCCGTCCACGTCAATAGCAACTCTATCATTTTCTACATCAATATCATACTCGCCTGACACAACAGGACCAGCCTGTTCCTTTTTAATTCCTCCGCCGGTAACATAATCTAATATATTATTTCCGGCAAATTGTACCAGTCCACCTACATGATAAATGGTACCGCCTATTATACATATCACAGTTGCTATCCATAATATTGAAAGATATGCTTTTCTCATCACTTAATCCTCCCCAAATATATTGTTTACAATCATCTGGACTATTGCAGCGATTGGCCACACAATCCATGTTATTGACCAGTCGAATGTGACAAAGCTCCAGATTAAGTATATGCAGGTCACTGTTGACCAGTATACTGACATAATCGCTTCCACGGTCTTGTTTGAATATGACTGGTGCTTCTTTACCGGTGTGAAGTTTCCTCCCATGGTTGACGCATCATTTATCTGTAAAATTGTCTGGAAGCTGCCCATTTTAATTGAGCTGAACACAATAAGGAATACACCGGCTCCCACAAGCCAGAAAAGCATGGCTCCTGTTATGCTGTCTATATCCACGCCCACAAAGTTTAAATTCATGTCATCAAGTACCGCTGCCGGGACAAAGCATATACAGCATAAAAGCACACCGATTGTTATAAACACAGCATGCAGGTTATTAAATCTGTCCTTTTCCTGCTTTACTTCATTGAATGTGGCAAAATCCACAGCACATGGGGTCTGCTTTATAT
>CAVFAM010000315.1:0-5488 GCA_963620375.1 Bacteroidaceae bacterium | reverse complement strand
GGATATGTGGCTGCCATGACTGAGACCTGCCGTATGGAGGTTAAGACAGTCAGTGGTGTGACAAATGTATTATTCGGTGGAGAGGGACTCTTCAACACAGTGGTTTACGGACCTGGAAAAGTCACCTTACAGAGTATGCCAATCGCATCTACGGCTATGCAGCTGTATCAGTATATGCCACATTCATCAAACTAGAATAGTAATTTTTAAATCACATCTTATGAACAAAATGAGTTTATGGGATGTGATTTTCTCATTTCATATGCTAATCACATTAAAAATCAGACATGAATTACCATAAAAAATAGAGAAAATCCCAAAATCGACCATAAAAATTGAATATTCACCTATTTTCATATGGAATTTTAATGGTATAAGCGATTCTACCCCTATGTTACACTTTGGGTACAACAAAGGAGGGGAAACATATGGAAAAAGTAAAAAGGAAAAGTAAAAAATCGGATTGGGAAGGAAAGAAATTATTTCTTCTGATTTTACCATTCCTTATTTTATGTTTTTTGTTTTCATATCTTCCATTACATGGATGGATATATGCACTTTATGATTACAGGGCACCGCTTAAGCTGTCGCAGTGTGAATTTGTAGGACTCAAATGGTTTAAGACCTTGTTCAATAATCCTACCCAGGTAGCACAGCTAATAACAGTTATGAAAAATACATTTGCGATGAGTCTGCTTGGAATTGCAACATCATTTTTACCAGTACTGTTTGCAATCTTCTTAAATGAGATTCAAAGCAAAAAGTTTAGAAATGTTGTACAGACACTGACAACATTACCTAATTTCATCAGCTGGACTTTGGTATACTCCGTTGCATTCTGCTTGTTCTCCACAACTGGAATGTTTAACACAGTATTACAAAATCTTGGGCTTATAGCGGAACCGCTAAAAATACTCGACAGCAGTGAGCATGTATGGCTTCAGATGATACTGTGGAGTACCTGGAAAGGTTTAGGATGGGGCGCAATCATGTATCTGGCTGCAATCGCAGGAATCGATCAGGAAATGTATGATGCAGCAAAGGTAGACGGAGCTGGCAGATGGCAGATTATTAAGAACATTACAATACCTTCTATTCTCCCTACATATTTTGTCATGCTGATGCTCTCGATTGCGAACTTCTTAAATAATGGAATGGATCAGTATTATGTGTTCCAGAACTCATTTAACAAAGAACACATACAGGTTTTGGATTTGTATGTATACAACATAGGTATGACAGGTGGAAGCTTATCACTTGCAACAGCAATTGGAATCTTAAAGAGCCTTGTCAGTGTGACCTTATTGGTAATTGTAAATTTCGCTTCAAAGAAAACTCGTGGCGTAAGTATGATTTAGGAGGAAATTAGTAATGAATGAGAAAAAGAGGAAGAAGAGTGCAGGAGAAATCACTTTTCAAGCCTGCAATTATTTGATTTTTATCATACTTGCATTGATTTGTGCTTATCCGTTTTATTATCTGATAATTAATTCAATAAGTGCAAATGATTTGAGTGCAAGTGGAGCGGTAAATTTCCTGCCACAGAAGATACATTTTCAAAACTATATAGATGTATTTAAACTAAACGGAATTGGCAGGGCAATGTTTATCTCTCTGGCAAGAACTGTGATTGGTACGGTATGTACCGTTCTGGCATCTGCTTATCTGGGATTTATGTTTACGCAAAAGAGGATGTGGCACAGAAAGCTGTGGTACAGACTGGTAGTTATTACCATGTATTTTAATGCCGGACTTATCCCCATGTTTATGACAATGAAGACATTACACCTGACAAATTCATTCTGGGTGTACATAATACCGGCAATCGTTCAGCCGTTTAACATTATTATGACAAAGACATATATTGAGTCTATTCCTTCATCACTGCAGGAGGCTGCGGAGATTGATGGAGCTGGAACACTCACAGTATTTTTTAAGGTTATTCTGCCAGTCAGCAAGCCTATTCTTGCGACAATTGCAATCTGGTCAGCAGTAGGTCAGTGGAACTCATTCCAGGATACACTTATCTACATAACGGATCAGAAGCTGTATTCATTGCAGTATTTGCTTTATACATATTTGAATCAGGCAAATTCACTGGCAACATTGGTTAGGAATACGGGAAATGTAGCTGCGGTGGCAAACCTTGCGACACAGCAGACAGCAACTTCAATACGAATGACAATTTCAGTTATTGTAGTACTTCCTATTTTGTTTATTTACCCTATTTTCCAGAAGTATTTCGTAAAGGGTATAATGATAGGTTCTGTAAAAGGTTAAATCTGGTTAAGAGGCGGTTGCGTCTTACAAATATATTAAGTATGATAAATACAAGGAGGGTTTTTGATGAAAAAGTCAATGGTAAAAAAGGTACTGGGACTTACACTGTCAGGGGCATTGGTTGTTTCCTCTATGGCAGGATGTGGCAGCAGCACGGGAGCTTCAGGTACGGAGGTCAGCAATGAGAAATATCCAGAAACGCTGACAATTGACGTATTTGACAGCCAGGCAAATTTCCAGGGTATTCAGACAGGATGGTTTGCCAAAATTGTAAAGGACAAATTTAATATGGAGCTTAACATTATTGCTCCAAACGTTGCGGGTGGTGGAGATACACTTTATCAGACACGTTCTGCAAATGGCAATCTGGGTGATTTGATAATCACAAATCTGGATAAGAGCAGACTTAAGGATATGGTAACAGCAGGGCTTGTCCTAGACATGAGCGATTATATCGGAAGCTGTGAAAATCTGCAGGGATATAAGGAGGCAATTGATAGTGCAAGCGCATTGGCAGAGACAGACGGAACATGGGCTGTTCCAAGTGAGATTTCAAATCAGCCTGCTACAGAGCCATGTGAGGCTACAGAGCCTACCAATGCACCATCTATCAGATGGGATTTATACGGCGAGGTTGGATATCCGGAAATCGGAACATTAGAGGATTTAATTCCTGTAATGAGCGACATGCAGGAGGCAGCAAGAGCTGAGGGAGATCAGAATACATACGCATTTTCACTGTTTAAAGACTGGGATGGAGATGTTATGCAGAATGCCAGTGCATTATGTGCCCTCTATGGATATGAGCCAATGGGATTTGCAATGTCGAAGGTAGATGGTTCTGATGCTCAGAGTGTAATTGATGAGGATGGTATCTATATGAGAAGCCTGAGATTTTTATATGAAGCAAATCAGGCTGGATTAGTAGATCCAGAGTCTACAACACAGAATTTTGATACTTTACAGACAAAATATAAGGATGGTCAGGTGCTTTATTCATTATGGCCATGGCTTGGAGCAGGTCAGTACAATACATCAGATAACACAGCCGCAGGCAAGGGTTTTGCAACAGCTACAATTGATGATATGCAGTGTCTTTCATATGGATCTATGCCTTACGGAAAGATGGAAGTTGGTATTATGGTAGGCAGCCAGGCAAAGGATCCACAGAGAATGGTAGACTTTATTGACTGGTTATATTCACCGGAAGGAATTATGGCATCTGCACCACAGACTGGTGGAGGCTGCGGACCAGAAGGACTTACATGGGAAATGAAGGATGGAGAGCCTGTTTTAACAGACTTTGGTGTAAAAGCATTTGTAGATATTGATTCTGACCTCGTAGTTCCAGATGAGTGGGGCGGCGGAACATGGAAGGACGGAGTGTCAACATTAAATATTAAAACTGTAGGAGTTGTTGACACAAACCCTGACACAGGTATATGCTACAATTATCAGAGATGGGATGATTATCAGCAGAGAATTGCAACAAAACTCTCTGAGGATTGGTCAGATCACAATGATGGAGCTTTATCAGCTATTGAAGAACTTGACAACAAGGGATTATTACTGGTTCTTCCTGGTACAGATTATGCAACACCAGAATATTCAACAGATATCAGCACAATCAAGGAACAGTGTAAGCAGGTTATCGTTGAGTACTCATGGAAGATGATTTTTGCAAGCGATGACGCAGATTTTGAAGCACAGTATGCAAAAATGAATGAAACTGTAACTGGTCTGGGCTATGATGATGTTCTTGCAGTTGACATGGCAAATAGCAGTGACAAAGCAAATGCAATAAAGGATTTGTTAGGAAAATAAGAGGAACTATGATACCATACCATTTATTAAAAGAAATTCCCTATGGTGGGGACTATAATCCAGAACAGTGGCCAGAGGATGTCTGGGAAGAGGACATGAGGTTATTTCATCTCGCTGGAATCAACACAGTGACACTCAATGTCTTTTCCTGGGCTGCCATCCAGCCATCTGAAGAAGAATATGATTTTTCAAAGCTGGATAAAATTATTGATTTATGTACTAAAAACAACTTAAATATCTGTCTTGCCACATCCACAGGAGCGCATCCTGCGTGGATGGCAAAGATGCATCCGGATATTTTAAGAGTTGATTTTGATGGACGTAAGCACAAATTCGGGGGCAGGCACAATTCCTGCCCCAATAGTGCTGCCTACAGAAAATATGCACCAAGGCTGGCGCATGAGCTTGCAAAACGCTATAAGGATTACAAGAATATTTTTGCATGGCATGTTTCCAATGAGTTCGGCGGTGAATGTTATTGCGACCAGTGCGAGGCAGCCTTTCGGAAATGGCTTGAGAAAAAGTATGAGACACTGGATAATCTCAACCGGGCATGGAATACAGCCTTCTGGGGTCATACCTTCTATGACTGGGATGAGATTGTGGCTCCTGATATGAGGAGCGAACACTTCGCATATGACCATACGATGTTTCAGGGAATCACACTTGACTACAGGAGATTTCAGTCTGATTCCATGCTTGAGTGCTATGAGCTGGAATCTGATGCCATAAAGGAAGTATGTCCGGATGCCTATGTGACAACTAATCTCATGGGCTTCCACCAGCCACTTGACTATTTTAAGTGGGCGAAGAAGATGGATTTTATATCATGGGATAACTATCCCTCAAATGAGGACAGCTATGCTAAGATTGCAATGGCACATGACCTGATGAGGGGTATCAAGGACGGAGAGCCATTTGCACTTATGGAGCAGACCCCAAGCGTTACCAACTGGCAGCCATACAATGCATTGAAACGTCCGGGAGTTATGAGGCTCTGGAGCTATCAGGCGATGGCTCACGGAGCAGACACTATTATGTTTTTCCAGATGAGACGCTCAATCGGTGCCTGTGAAAAGTACCATGGTGCGGTTATAGACCATGTGGGAAATGAAAATACACGGGTATTCAGAGAGGTCACAGCTCTGGGCAGAGAGCTTGAGCAGATACAGACTAAAGTCATGGGAAGCAGAACAAAATCAGACATTGCAATCTTAATGGACTGGGATAACTGGTGGGGGATTTTCTATTCTGCCGGTCCAAGTGTGGAGCTTGATTATATCAGGGAGCTGAGACGCTATTATGAGACTCTCAGAAATATGAATTATAATATTGACATTATATCAGGCGATTCTGACTTTACTAAATACAAGCTGATTATTAC